>QIAR01000079.1 GCA_003225595.1 Acidobacteriota bacterium
CGTATGATCGCCACCAGCACGTACACCGACACCGCGATCCAGATTTGCGTTTTTACTGCATTCTCGCTGGTCCCGTAGAACGCCTTGATGCGCAGGTGCTGCTTGATCCATTTGAAGAACAGTTCCACCTGCCAGCGACACTTGTAGATTTGCGCGATGGTAAGTGCAGGGAGCACAAAATTGTTGGTCAGGAACTTCAGCCGCTTGTTGGTCTCCGTGTCGAAGTAACTTACGCGCCGCAGTGCATCGGGATACACCGAGGCCGATTCGAAGGATGTCAGAACCACCGTCTGATCCGAGCGCACGCCCGTGCTCTTGTCCACCGGATGCGAGTAGCGTCGCTGGAGCAACACGTTCGACTTGGTGCGCACGACAAAGAAGGCCGAGCTGAGCGCAATGCGAGGGTCTGTAATCTCTGCTGGCAATAATCCTTCGGTTTGTAAGCCCGCAGTTTGTGAATGTCCTCAAGTGAGAATGTCGGAAGAACCAGAACAGGCTCTTTCACCCTTGGAACGTGGGGATGCTGACAGCCTGCCCCGCATTTTCTGTCCGTTGATGCTCCGCTATTCCAATGCAGATAAGCGTTGATGGATCGTAGACGGCAGTTCACTGAGGACGGTTTCAAGCCCGCCGCCCGCATACGAAGGACAAGCTCTTTCAAGTCCTCAGCAGTCGGTTCTTCAATTCTCAGCCATTGCAGTGATTGTCTATGCCACTCGATTGTGTTGGGGGTGACCCCAAGCAGATACTCACGTTCTCTAAGGAACTGCTCAAATCTGCTGCTCATCGTTTCCTCCTTGGACATGTGCTCAAATGGAGGAAATCGAAGCTGGTTTGAGCGCCGTCCACGGCTCCCGAAGGGAACGTAGGACGAACGAAGTGAATGCCTTACAAGCCGAAACAGAGAAACATGGTGGGCAGTGCAGGACTCGAACCTGCGACCTCCTGCTTGTAAGGCAGGCGCTCTAACCAACTGAGCTAACCGCCCTCGTGCCCCACTCAGCGAAGGATACGCAGAGTTATGCTGAGGGCATTCGCTGGACGCTCGCTGATCTGAGTCTACGCGAGCTTCGAAAGGACGGTCAAACCACGTCGCGCGCGGATAAGAGTTCCCTGCTAGACTCTCGGCGTGCGCCGCCTGATCATCAATGCCGACGATTTCGGTTTAACGCCCGGCGTAAATCGCGCCATTGTGGAGGGCCACGCCCATGGCGTCATTACCTCCGCTTCGCTGATGGCAAATGGTCCCGCCTTCGAAGAAGCAGCTCAACTTGCACGGTCCCTACCCCGGCTATCTGTAGGCTGCCACGTGGTGTTGGTGGATGCGAGTCCGTTGCTTGCCAACAGCACAAGCAAGTCCAACACACCCTTCAGTAACACGTTGGGCGTCTTCGCTTACCGTGCTATGACGAAGAGGCTCGACCAGCGACAACTCGAAGCTCAAGCCACAGCACAGATTCGCAAGCTGCAATCGGCCGGCATTTCTGTATCCCACTGCGATACACACAAACACGCGCACATATTGCCAGCGGTATTGCAGGCGCTTTTGCGCGCGGCAAAGAATTGCGGAGTCAGAGCCCTACGAAATCCATTCGCACTACTCCCCCTTCCATCGGCTCTTCTGTTTGCACGACCAGGTCTCTGGAAAAGATATATGCAGGTGAATTGGCTGCGCCGTTTCGCGGATCAATTCCGGAATGCGGTGAAAGATGCAAGCCTATTCACGCCCGATGGAACGCTTGGGATTGTGGTCACTGGAGCCTTAGACCAGAAGCTCTTCCAAGCTATCGTCGAGAACATGCCTGAAGGGACATGGGAATTCGTCTGTCACCCAGGCTACAACGACGCAGACCTGCGCGCGACACGGACTCGGCTGCGGGAGTCCCGCGAAAAAGAACTGCGTGTGCTTACCTCGGACGAAGCCCGGCAGATTCTTTTGCGGCAGGAAGTTGAGCTTGTCACTTTTCGTGACCTGGCCCGAAGCAGTTATCACGGACAAACCTAGCGGCATTTCTGTAGCAATTTACGGACCGTTCCAGGTACTTCGGTAACCGACAGCGACGGATACTTATTCTCCTAATCGTAATACAATTTGACGACATTCATCTCTATGACGGCACACCCAGCAGAGTCCCGTGGAACCCCAGATCTGCCCGTGCGAGTTTGGGGCATGGCCGCGGACGGCCGTACCTTCTTTCAGCAAGCTCGCGCCGGCAATGTCACCAAAGACAGCGCTTTGCTCTCCGGCATTGAGCACGAACTCAAAGTTGGCGACACAATCGGCGTGCAGTATGGTGCCAACAAGGCGCGGTGCACAGTGACTTGGGTGATCAATGCGGGTGCGCCGCAGAAAATTCAGGTAGGCGTGCAACTTGCCAGTAACCAGGAATGCCCCTGGAAAGCAGAGTTGTCCACCATTGGGAAAACCGTCTCAACTTCCCTTCAAAACCGTAGAAGGTGGGCTCGGCACAAGATGTCCTTTCCCATGGAACTGCGGGACGAGCGCGTCAACACACCCATCCGCGTCAACGCCAGTGACGTCAGCGGCAACGGCTGTTATGTCGAGACCATCTTGCCGATTCCTATCGGTACCAACCTCAAAGTCGATTTCTGGATCGAGTCTGAGAAGATTACGACATCCGCCATTGTGCGCACCTGTGATCCAGGAGTTGGCATGGGAATCGAACTCACCGGCTTGAGCCCGCATGACCGAGAGCGGTTCCATAAGCATCTCGACAAACTGGATCCTCGGATTTCCAGTTCCGCCGAGCACGACAACGCTTCTCATTAAGGTTGCTCTCAGCAACACCCCGCTCTGCAGACGCGGCATTCCAGCGCAAAATATGAATCCCGCAAATTCCGTTGCCATCGAATCCAGAAGGTCTAGCATGCCGGCTGGAGAGAGGGTGAATGAAAATTGGAATTACCTGCTACCCGACTTACGGTGGTAGCGGGGTAGTGGCGACGGAGTTGGGCCTGGAGCTGGCCCAGCGCGGGCACCAAATCCACTTCATTTCGTACTCTCAGCCCATCCGGCTCACCGGTCCGCAGCCCAACATTCATTATCACGAGGTCGAGGTTTCACGTTATCCGCTATTCGATTACCCTCCCTACGATCTCGCTCTCGCCACCCGCATGGCGGAGGTTGCAGAACTTTACGATCTTGATCTGCTCCATGTGCACTATGCTATTCCGCACTCTGTCAGCGCGATGCTGGCCCGCCAGATGCTCGCGGCAAGCGGTAGTCACCGCAAGCTCCCGTTTGTGACTACGCTTCACGGCACTGACATCACGCTGGTCGGATTGGACCGCTCCTACCTGCCGATCACGCGCTTTTCAATCGAGCAAAGCGACGGTGTTACGGCCATCTCGCGATATCTTCGCGAGCGCACCCTGCGGGAATTCGACATTCAGAACAACATTCAGGTGATCTACAACTTCGTCAACTGTGACGTGTACCAGCGTGATCCGGACCAGGCCCAACATCGCTCGGAGTTCGCGAGCAAGGATGAAAAAATCCTGGTGCATCTTTCCAATTTTCGTCCCGTGAAGCGCCTGTTGGACGTGATTGAAATTTTTGATCGGGTGCGCAAGGAAGTTCCTTCCCGCCTTCTGCTCATCGGAGATGGCCCCGACCGCTCACAGGCGGAGTGGCTAACCGTACAGAAGGGCATCCACGAACAAGTGGTGTTCCTGGGCAAGCAGGACCGCGTCAATGAAAAGCTGGCTCTGGCCGATATCATGTTGCTGCCCAGCGAACTGGAGTCGTTCGGGCTTGCCGCACTGGAGGCCATGGCTTGCGAGGTCGTGCCCTTAGCCACGAACGTCGGCGGCATACCAGAGGTCATCGAGCATGGAAAAAGTGGATACCTAGCCGACGTCGGCGATGTAAAAACGATGGCCGGCTATGCGATTGAATTGCTGAGCGATGAAAAGCGGCTGGGCGAAATGGCAAAGCGGGCCCGCGCAGTTGCGAAGTCGCGCTTCTGCTCCAGCGAAATCATTCCGCAATACGAAGACTTCTATCGGCGCGTGCTGGAACGCTCCTCGTAGGGGCTGACCGGAATCGTGCCCGGAGTCGGCAATAATACCGGCAGGCGGATCCTCACTAGGGTGCCCTTTCCTTCAGGGCTATCGATTGTCATCTTCGCGGTATCGCCATAGAGCACCTTTAGCCGCTCCGCGACATTGGCCATGCCGATCCCGGACCCACCCAGGCCACTGGGTCGCTCTAGAAAGTTGGCGGCTCCCATGCCCACTCCGTCGTCTTCGATCTCAATCACCAACCGGGAGTCGTTCAGCCGGCTGCGCAGGTAGATGCTGCCGCCTTCAATCTTCGAGGAGAGCCCGTGCTTGATCGAGTTTTCCACCAGGGGCTGCAACAGCATGCTGGGGACCATTACGTCGAGTGAGGCTGGTTCCAATTCTTTGATCACCTGCAGCTTGTCCCGCCCGAAGCGGACCACTTCGATGTCGAGGTAGTCATCGATGAATTCCAGTTCTTCTCTCAAGGGAGCGAATGCATCGCTGCTGTGCAGGAGCCGTCGCAGGATATTCGCCAACTTGATGATCAGTTCGCGTGCAGTATCAGGATCGAAGCGCACCAGCGAAGAAACGGAATTGAGCGTGTTGAACAGGAAATGTGGATTGATCTGGTTTTGCAGCGCCTCCATACGGGCATGAAGCAGCAAACGCTCCTGCTCCTCGAGCTTGATCTGAATTCGCACGCTGTTGAAGATCTTCAGCTCCGTGCCAATCACCATGACCGAGGTTGCGTAAATCGCCACTTCGACCCACAAATTCGGGCTTTCCAGGCTGAAGGTCGCTCTTGGCAAGAAGCGAGAGAGCTCCGTATGCAAGAAACGCAGCCCCACAATGGTGACAAAGAACATGATCTGCCAATCGAAAAGGCGCGGCTTGGGCAGATTGCGCCGGATCCAACGATAAATGCTCAGGTCAATAAAGGGAGAAAAGGACCATATGTCCTCCCGGTCAGGAGCGATACTACGCAATTGCCCGGCGATAAAACCACAAAGCAGATTGAAAGGCAAAGTGGCCCACTCCCCGTGCAATACCGCGGGAAGACCTAGCAGCGCACCGCCCAACATTCCGGTAGCGCGGCCGGCAATGACACCCAGCAGAACTGTGGTCTCGAAAGACAGGTCGCCAGCCAGGAAACTCGGTTGAATGAACCGGATCCACACGCCTGTGGCCATCGGAATTCCGATCCACAAAACTAAATAAATTCTATGTTTCAGTGAACGTTCTTCACGGAACAACAGGGACTTGAACTCCACCGAACGGCCGAGGATGCTGGCTGCGGAGGCAGCGACGCCCAACTTGACCAGCAGATTAACGAGAATGAGGCGCTGTTCCATTCTTGCCGCTTAGGATCGCCGCTGAGGAAAATGTAGCACGAGAGCAGGTTGGCAGCGGCAATGATGATGTAGGGTCGGACGCCCCCTTCTGCCCGGCCGAGCCGAGCTCGGCTCGCGTTGTTCGTTGCGCAATCTGCCAGACCACAGAACTCAGATAGCTAGTCTATCCGCCGTTTCACTCAGCATTACTTCGATCGCCTCAGCTTTTGGCGCCCCGCCCTGTGCAAGGTCCTTGCTGCCGCCGCCGCGGCCGCCCAGACGTGACATGGCATCTTTCATCAGCGACCCCATGTCAAAGGGCTGTCCCGCCGATTGTGCAAACACGAGCGATGGCTGACCGGATGCGCTGGCAAGCAATGCAATGACGGCTGGGTCCAGTCGAGTCAGTTTCTGCCCCAGGAGCTTAATGAAGCTCACGTCCCGGTCTGAAAATATTCGGACGATCAGCTTTCGACCGTTCCTTGGCGGAGTTTCTGACAGCATTTGCCTGGCTTGGAATTCGGCGAGCTCCTCTAATAACTGATCTCGCGATTTCCGCGATGCTTTGACTTCGTCGAGGGACTTCCGCACCTGTTGCGGCACATCCCAGATGTGCGTGGAAAACATGCTGGCGGCTTCGGAAAGCGCGCTGTAATCGCGACGGGCGGTGGAAACGGCTCGTTGTCCGCACACGAACTCGACGCGCCATCCCTGGCGAACTTTTTCGGTTTTGCGCAGCAGGATGCATCCTATCTGCCCGGTCCCGCGTACATGCGTACCTCCGCAAGCCGTGAGGTCAAAGTCGTGAATGTCGATCAACCGCAACTCGTCCTTCTCGACTGGCGGTATCTTGCGCAGACCTAAATTGCGCGCTTCCTCCTGTGTGACAAATCGAATATCCACGGGACGATTCTCCAGGACGATTTCGTTGGACAGCCGCTCCGCCGCGACCGCCTGCTCCTGCGTGAGCGATAGGGTGTCCAGATCGATTGAGCAATATTCCTCTCCCATGTGGAATGAAAGTGTGGGCATGCTGAACAGGCGCACGAACGCAGCGGAGAGCAGGTGCTGCCCAGAATGCTGCTGCACATGGTCACGGCGCCGCGCAGGATCGATGAGGCCGTGAACACGGCTGCCCTTCTCAGGCGCTCTTTCAGCCTCGATATAATGCACGACACACCGTCTTCCCTTTCGGCCGTCTCCGCAACGCGTAGTCTCGGGCCGTTCCCTCCAGAAACAGGCACGATCCAGCCGGTATCGAAAACCTGGCCGCCACTGGCGGGATAAAACGCGGTGCGGTCGAGAACGAGCGCTGGGCGGGGATTCTCTTTTGATGGCGCGATTACGTCCACCACCTCGGCGTCAAAATCGTAGAGAAAAGAATCGTGATAGTAGAGACGCTTAGTCATATGGGGTGACGGCTTTTCGCCGCTATGTCGGCTATCTTGCTGGATCCTCCCAGTGCCTGCATCTCACACTGCTTCTTCAGTACGGTCCAATAATTCCGCCAAGGTAGCGCGACGCAGCTAGCTTGGGGTTGGCAGATTTCGTCTGCCCTTCGATTACGTCCAAGTACTTCAGTCCTGTGCCGGTGTTGAACAAAACTACCGCATCGTCTGGACCAAAGAATCCATTAGACCGCAGCTTGCGATATGCAGCTAGCGCCGCTGCTCCCTCGGGAGCCGCAAATAAGCCCTCCACCTGCGCCCAGTGATGTAGCGCGTCCATTATTTCTTCATCCGTGACCGCCACGGCGGTGCCGCCGCTCTTGTGCAGAATGTCGAGAATGATGTAGTCGCCGTACGACTTGGGCACCCGCAGTCCGGCCGCTATAGTCGATGCGTTGCCCCAAATTTGGGAGGTGGAGCTACCATCATCCCATGCTTTAACGATCGGAGCGCAACCGGTTGATTGCACGCAAACCATCTTGGGTCTTTCAGGCGCGATCCAGCCAAGCTGGTCCATTTCCTCAAACGCCTTCCACATGCCGATCAGACCGACGCCTCCTCCTGTAGGGTAGATGATCCCCTGCGGCAATCGCCAGTGCAACTGCTCAGCCACTTCGTAGCCCATGGTCTTCTTGCCTTCCACCCGGAAGGGTTCCTTGAACGTGGAAACATCGAACCATCCTTCTTTGTCTTTGCGTTCGGCGACCATTCTGGCGCAATCGCTAATCAGCCCGCCAACGAGAGTGACGTGGGCGCCGTAGTTTTCAGACTCGATGCGGTTCGCAATGGGCGCATCTTTCGGCATGAAGATGTATGCCTCAATTCCGCCCACGGCGGCATATGCGGCGAGAGCGCCGGCCGCGTTCCCCGCCGATGGAATCGCGAGTTTCTCAAGCCCATACGCCTTCGCCATAGTCACAGCGGCAGAAAGTCCACGTGCCTTGAAAGAGCCGGTAGGATTTAGGCCCTCGTCCTTGATGTAGACGTTGGGAAATTCCCTGCTGGGGAACATCGGAGTGAAGCCTTCGCCAAGAGAAATCGGTTGCGCATCTGGAAGCACTTCAGCATAGCGCCACATCGTGGAAATACAACCGGCCAGTGAAGCCGGCTTAAAGCCTTGCTTTAACTTTGCCAGGTCGTAACGGACGTAGAGCACACCGCCATCTGTTGGGCAGATGGTCTGCGGGCGATCAGCAGTCAACCGCTGACCACACTTAGTGCATTCCAGGTAGGCGATGCGGGCCATGAAGCATGGAAGTTTACCACCAGAGTGGCGAGCTCCTGGTCACAAGCTTTGGCTAAGCAGGTAAGCGCTTTAGCAGAGCTGACGCTTTGCGGAACCACGGCCGCTCTCGACGGCGCAGGTACCCTGGCATTGTAGGTTTCTTGTCCAGGATGCGCTGCGCCCATTCTCGCGCCTCAGGATTGCGCTGCTCGGCGGCCAAGAGACAAGCGTAATTGTAGTAAGTCTCGGAGAGCGTGGATGTCCTGGTCACTTTTTCAAACAGGGATTGCGCTCGCTGTCGCTGTTCGGTGTTGGCGTAAGCGTAGGCGAGCAGCCCGGCAGCGCGGCCAAAATCGTAATTAGAATTGGCGGACACAACGCGCTCCAGATCCGGCACAGCAGCGGCGAAGTCGCCCATTTCTATGGCGCAGACGGCTCGGCGATAAAACGGGTCGGGCGAATCGGTGCGCGAGGAAATTGCGCGGTCGTAGCATCCCCGCGCCCGGGCAAAGTTGCCATCTTCCATGTACAAATCAGCGAGTTCCTCGTAATTGCCGGCTGAGGGGTTGTCCCGGATGGCAAACTCAAGTTCACGGATTCGCTTGCGCCGCGGAAAGAATTTGAACGACTGGCGCAGCAAACGGACGTCCGGAGCT
>QIAR01000080.1 GCA_003225595.1 Acidobacteriota bacterium
GCGCTCCGTTCCCGGCGTTTTTAAGGCCGGGTGGAACGGCAACATGTTCGCAGAAAGTATATACCTGCCGTGAGCCCACTACACCTGAAAAGGGGCGCTGGTGGCGCCAGCGTGCGAAAATCTGGACGCCGCTTGCGGGGCGGATGCAGGTCATCCAACTGATACACTCATCCGACATGAAAGCGCTTGTGATCAGCCGTTTAGGCGGCCCAGAGGTCCTTGAGATACAACAGGTTCCGCAACCTGTGGCCAACCCCGGAGAGGTGCTGGTCAAAGCTGCGGCGGGAGGGGTGAATTTCGCCGACATCATGACCGCGCAGGGCGGGTACCCGAGTGCGCCCAGTCCGCCTCTGATTGCGGGACGGGAATTCGCGGGTGTGATCGAGAGGACCCAAAAACGGGTAATGGGCTACACCCAGTGGGCGGCGTTCGCCGAGTGCGTCGCGGCCCGCCACGAACTGTTGTGGCCTGTGCCGGACAACTGGAGCGCCGAGGAGGCCGCCGCCTTTCCCGTCAATTATTTCACCGCCTACTTCGCCTATTGGAAAGCCGGGCTGGTACAAAACCGAACCAGCGGAGCGAAGCCGCGCGTGCTGATCCATGCGGTTGCAGGAGGAGTGGGCACAGCCGCAGTGGAGATCGGGAAAATTCTCAGTGTGGAGATGTATGGCACGTCCTCTTCCGATGAAAAGCTAGCACGAGTCAAAGAGCTGGGGCTAGAACACGGGATCAATTACAAGCAGCGCGATTACGAAGAAGCCATTAAGGAAATGACGCACGGTGAAGGTGTGGACGCGGTGTTTGAAATGCTCGGAGGCGAGCACACGGCAAAGAGCGTGCGCTGCCTGCGTGACTTCGGGCGGGTGATCGTCTACGGATCGGCTACTGGCCAGCGCTCAGAATTCGATACACGCCTGCTGTACGCCAAGGGAGCGAGCGTACACGGCTTGTGGCTAACGTACCTGTCGGCGAAGCGTGAATTAATGGAAGACGCATGGAAACAGCTTTCCGCATGGATCGAGCAAGGCAAGTTACATCCGATAGTCGGGCACGTGTTGCCGCTGGAGCGCGCCGCGGAAGCATACAGATTGCTTCTCGAGCGCAAGAATTTTGGGAAAGTAGTGCTAAAGATCTAGCTTGGATGACCACCCTTTTGCGACTGGCATGCGTCCCGTGCTGTCGCTCACAAAGGTAAGGCGGCTGGCGAAATCGGAAGGTCTTGCCATGAGCCGGTTAGCGATGGACGTAAGCGAGCTAAACGCCAACTGCTGAGTGCTAACTGCTGAGGAGGAGCTTTCCGATAAAATCCGAGCGATGGCTCTCATTCTCGCCTCCGCTTCTTCGCGGCGCCAAGAATTGCTGCGCAACGCAGGGATCGCCTTCACAGTGCAGCCGACCAATATCCCAGAGGTCCTCGGAGACGGCGAGTGTCCCAGAGTTTCCGCCGAACGACTCGCCCGCGAAAAGGCTCTGGCTATCTTCCGCCAGCAAGCGAACGCATTCGTTCTCGGCGCGGACACGATCGTAATCATCGATGAGCAGATTCTCGGCAAGCCGCGCGATAGGGACGACGCGGCCCGCATGCTCCGAATCCTGTCGGGGCGAACTCATCAGGTTACAACTGGTGTTTGCTTGGCCGGGCCGCAAACACGAGTCGGCAGTGGGGCGCTTGCCAACTTTGAAGACGTTCGTTCTGAAACCACCCTCGTCACCATGTCAACCCTCACGGATGACGATATCCGCTCCTACATCGCCACAGGCGAACCCATAGACAAAGCTGGCGCTTACGCGATTCAGAGCATTGCTTCGCGCTGGATCCCCCGGATCGAAGGGGACTACTTCAATGTGGTTGGATTGCCAGTCTCGCTGGTGTACCGCATGATACGCGAGCACGCGGTCCTGTAAACGAGACGTAGGTCTCAACTGAGGAATGATGGAGATAGAGACGCTGCTTCAAATCTGCAGCATCGACCTCTACGGGGGAAAAAGAGAGGAATCGGAGGCTACGATTTTTTTTCCGGCCCCTGATCGCCGTCCTTGACCGCCGATTTGAAATTTTTGATGCCTTCGCCCAGACCCTTGCCCAGATCGGCCAGTTTGCTGGGACCAAAGATCAAAAGCGCAACGGCTAAGATAACCAGGATTTCAGGCAAACCCAATTTGCCAATCATCCCTACCTCCTATGGGGTTCGTCCAACGCCCGTGCAGCATTGTGACAAGCGCAAATACCCCATACGAAATTCTAGGCCACGATATCTTCGGAGTCAAAGAATGTTGTGGTAGACAGGCCCTTGGCTCAAGCAGAGAAACCGTTTAGATACAGGCGTTCCCGCATTTACAAAGATTGCGCTGGACCGGCGAGACGCCCCCTCCCGATATCGTTGTCCCTAATGGAGATGCTTTGATCGGGGGATCGGGGACACCGCTCCCTTACACTGCCTCGATCAGTTCCGCCAAAAGCGCCGCCCGCCGCGGCAGTTCTGAAATGAGGATCGATTCGTGGTTCGCGTGCGCGCCCTCGCCCACGCCTCCCAGACCGTCCAATGTAGGAATTCCGAGGCCCGCCGTGAAGTTGCCGTCCGAACCGCCACCCACCGCCGCCTCTCCGAGCCTCCACCCGAGTTGCTTCGCGATTTGTGTCGCTTTCCCGTAGAGCGCTGCTACTCCGGCCGTGCGTTCCATGGGCGGACGGTTCAAACCGCCACTGATTTCCAGCTTGCACTTGCGGTTGAAGGGCCGAAGCGAGCACAGCTTGCGATCGATGCCTGAGGCATCCTTCATGCGCGCGATGCGAACGTCAATGGTGGCCGTAGCTTCGGCGGCAACCACGTTGACCCGTGTTCCTCCCTGCACCAGACCGACATTCAAAGTCAAGCCGCGCTTCACGTCGGTGAACTCTGCAATTTTCGCAATCTGCAGTGCAAGTTCCAGAATTGCGCTTTGACCTTTTTCGAAATCCAGCCCGGAATGCGCGGCGATACCGCTCACTTTCAGGGAATATTCCCCAACTCCTTCGCGCGCGGTCTTCACCGAACCCTGCAGACCGTAGGCTGGCTCCAGCACCAGCACCGCCTCCGACTTCTTCGCCAATTCTTCCGTGATGTGCCGCGACGAATCACTCCCGACTTCCTCGTCGGAAACGAGCAATACCGTGACGGATCGACGCGATTCGCCATTACGCGCGCGAAGCGCCTCAATCGAATGCAGCATCAACCCGATTCCTGACTTCATGTCGAGCGTCCCTGGCCCCCACAGGCGACCATCTGCGACGCGGCAAGGCATGGTAGCGAGCGTGCCGATCGGATAGACGGTGTCCATGTGCCCTAGGAGCAGGACGGGCTTCCGGTCATCTCTCGAGGCAAAATCTACTTGGAGGTGATCGCCGAACTTCGCGGTGCGATGGAAGCGAACTCGCCCCCCTAGTTCGGAAAATTTCCTGGCCAAGGACTCGCCGAGCCGGTCCACCGCCTCTTTGTTGTCACTGGGAGACTCCATCTCGACGAGGTGACGGATTGTCTCTAGGGTTTCACCGCCTCTCTGCTCGAAGTATCGAGCGGTTATCGATGGATCGCGGTTCTCGGCAGCTGTGCTGGTTTTGTCTTTGGTTTGTTTTTTCGTCATGGAATCTGTCAAAAAGTTCCCTGCGCGTGCGGTACAGTATAATCTTCGCGCTTTACCGGACTGCAGAATGACCGACACTGCTCATCCTATCGCCGAGGCCCCAGCCTCCGCAGGCAAGACCACGCTGGACATTAATGACATCTTGCGCATCCTGCCGCACCGTTTCCCGTTTCTGCTGATTGACCGAGTAATTGATCTCACGCGCAAAACGCGCATTGTGGCCATCAAAAATGTGACCATCAATGAACCATTCTTCGCCGGTCACTTCCCCAATCTGCCGATCATGCCGGGTGTGCTCATTGTGGAGGCGATTGCCCAGGCCGGGGGCGCGCTGCTGCTCACCGAAGTCGAGAATCGCGAAGACAAGCTTATGGTCTTTACCGGAATCGAGCGTGCCCGTTTCCGTCACCCGGTCGTGCCCGGCGACCAGTTGCGCATCGAGGTGGAAGTAAAAGCCTGGCGCATGACCGCGGTGCGCATGGAAGGCGTTGCATATGTCGGTGAAAAGCGCGTGGCTGAGGCAACCGTCACTTGCCAGCTCGTAGACGGCGACCGCGGAAGGCGCGTGTCAATCGGGAAAGGCGTAGGGGAATCCGAAACGGCGCCCGAGTGACCCGTCGCGTAAGGCGGTGGTTCAATGAATCAATCACTCAATGATTCACTGACTCAATGACTCAATGAGCGTCCACCCTACTGCCATCATCGACCCGCGTGCCAAGATTCCCGGTTCCTGCAAAATCGGCCCTTATTGTGTGATCGGCCCGGATGTTGAATTGGGCGAGAAATGCCATCTGGTTTCCCATGTCATCATCGAAGGACCTACGAAAATCGGCGCTGATAACGGCTTCTTCCCTTTTTCGTCGATTGGCACGGCGCCGCAAGACCTGAGCTATGCCGGCGAGCCTACTCGGCTTGAGATTGGCGATCACAACAAAATTCGCGAGTTCGTGACCATTAATCGGGGCACCGTGAAAGGCGGTGGCTTGACCCGCGTGGGCAATTACACCCTCATCATGGCATACGCCCACATTGCGCACGATTGCGTAATCGGCGACCACGTTATCGTGGCCAATGCCGCGACGCTTGGCGGCCATGTGACAGTCGAAGACTGGGTGGTTGTGGGCGCACTTTGCCCGGTGCACCATTTCGTGCGCATCGGCACCCATTCCTTCGTTGGAGGTGGGACCACCGTTACTCGTGACGTTCTGCCTTTTTCAAAGACTGCCGCCGGGCGTAATACACACGCGTTCGGGTTGAATACCCTCGGCCTGGAACGTCGTGGCTTCACGAAAGAAAGAATCCGCAAAATTCACCACGCATATAAGGTTCTGCTCGCCTCAAAGCTCAACACCTCTCAGGCGCTGGAGAAGCTACGGTCAGAGCCGGACCAGGGAGAGGACGTAGACATTGTGATCAAGTTCATCGAGAGTTCTGAGCGTGGGGTGATTAAGTAAGTGATCAGTGGCTGTTGCCAGTGGCAGTGGCGACAAAGGTGATTTGGAAAAGGGCTGGTGGGGAAGTGCCATGGCGACTGACCAATGAACCCTGACCACTGAACCCTGACCACTGAACCCTGACCACTGAATCCTGACCACTGACCGCGTTTAATGGTAGTCAAACCCAAACTCGGCCTTGTTGCGGGCAACGGTCGCTTTCCATTGCTCGCCCTCGATGCTGCCCGCGCGCAGGGCTTCGATGTGGTTGTCGCCGCCATTAAAGAGGAAACTTTTCCGGAGATTGAGTCCCATGGCGCTGCCGCGGTTTACTGGCTGTCCCTCGGCGAACTCTCTAAGCTCATCGACACTTTCAAGCGCGAAGGCGTGCGCCGCGCCATCATGGCGGGACAGGTCAAACACAAGCAGATCTTCTCCAATATCAAGCCCGACTGGCGTTTGGCTAAGCTGCTGCTTTCTTTGCGAACGCGCAACACCGACGCCCTGCTCGGCGCCTTCGCAAAGGTCCTCGCCGACGAAGGCATCATCCTGGAGAACTCTACATCTCTCCTCGAGCCTCTCCTCGCAAGGCCCGGCGTTCTCACCGAGCGCACGCCCACCGAACAGGAGAAGAAGAACATCGGCTATGGACGCGCAGTCGCCTGTCACCTGGCGCAATACGATATCGGACAAACAGTGGTTGTCGCCGAATCCGCCTGCGTCGCCGTAGAAGCCATGGAAGGCACCGACGCGACCATCGAGCGCGCCGGTCAAATCATGGCATCGCTCGGCGGCACGCCGTCCACGTTGAGCCGGGCCCTAACTGTCGTAAAGATCGCAAAACCAGGTCAGGACATGCGCTTCGACGTTCCGGTCGTTGGTGTAAAGACAATCGAAATTATGCGCACCGCGGGCGCGAGTTGCCTGGCGCTTGATGCGGGCAAGTGTTTGCTGCTGGACGGAAACGGGATCGTTGAGGCTGCCAATTCAGCGCAAATTTGTCTCGTGGCCGACTGATCAAACATTCCTGCTTCGTCCGCCACTTTCTACATCAGAAGGAAGTCGAGATTATCATGCGGCTCCGATTCTTCTGAATCCCTCTGCGGTCCTGATAAATCTATTTATCCGGGAACAGCTAGCTAGGACAGGAGCGCCTGTGTCTGAAACGACCCGCATCGCCGACCAACTCCGGCGTGCCTTCGAAGGGGAAGCCTGGCACGGACCGGCAGTTCTGGAAATTCTCAACGGCGTTGATGCGAAAACTGCCGCTACACGTCCCATCGACAGAGTTCATAGCATTTGGGAAATCGTCCTGCACATTGCTGTTTGGGATGATGCTGCACGCCGCAGGATGGCGGGTACGGTGGTGCAACCGACTCCTGACGAGGACTGGCCGCGCATAACCGATTTCAGCGAAGAAAGTTGGGAAAAAACTAAGGACCACCTGGTCCAGACGCATAAAAAGCTGGTCGCAGCCGTGGCCTCCTTCCCCGCGTCACGTCTGGACGACAGAGTCCCGGGCAAGCAACAGGATTACTACACCTTCTATTACATGCTGCACGGCATCGCACAGCATGAGCTCTATCACGCGGGCCAGATTGCGATCCTGAAGAAAGTATAGAGCTGGATCAGCTCGCGTCGATTGTCTGCTCGCGTCCCGTGGTTGGCAATCCGTTTTATTCAACAATCGACAGTCGAAAAATCAACAATTTCTTTTCACTCTTTAGTATTTACAATCGAGCCTTAGTCGACAACCTCTTTAGCTGAGAACTGGCTACTGACAACTGATAACTGCATCAACGTCGCGGTCATCGGCGTGGGCGTGTTTGGACGCAACCACGCTCGCGTGTATCGGCAATTAGAGCAGGAGGGCGAATC
>QIAR01000004.1 GCA_003225595.1 Acidobacteriota bacterium
GCTAGGATGTTCGCTCCGCCTCTCTCCTCTGTGTCCCCTGTGCTCCTCTGTGTCCTCTGTGGTTATTGCAAGCTCTCCACAACCATCGCGATCCCCTGCCCGCCGCCGATGCACGCTGTCGCAAGGCTGTACTTCTTCTTCCTGCGGCGCAACTCAGCGTGCCCCGCTAGGATGTTCGCTTCCGCCTCTGTGCTCCTCTGTGTCCTCTGTGGTTACTGCAAGCTCTCCACGATCATCGCAATCCCCTGCCCGCCGCCGATGCACGCTGTCGCAAGACCGTACTTCTTCTTCCTGCGGCGCAACTCATACAGCAGGGTAATCACCAGCCGTGTTCCCGTCGCCCCCAGCGGATGTCCGAGTGCAATAGCGCCGCCGTTTACATTCACTTTTTCGCGGTCGAGGCCCAGCTCTTTTTCCACCGCCAAGTATTGCGCAGCAAAGGCTTCGTTTACTTCGATCAAATCAATGTAGTCGAGTGTGAGTCCGGCTTTCTGCAACGCGATCTTCGTCGCCGGCACAGGGCCACGGCCCATAATTTTCGGATCGACGCCAGCAATGCCCCAACTGACGATTCGGCCGAGCGGCTTGAGGTTACGCTTCTGTGCGGTCTCAAGCGACATGATTGCGACAGCGGCGCCACCATCCACAATGCCACTGGCATTCCCTGCCGTCACGGTGCCGTTCTTGCCGAAAGCAGGCTTCAGCTTGGCCAAGCCTTCCATGGTCGTTTGCGGGCGCCGATGATCGTCTTCGGTGAACATTTCACCCGTGAGCTCGCCCTTGGAATTCTTCAGGGGCACGGGAACCAATTCTTCCTGCAGCCGTCCTTCTTTGTACGCGGCATCGGCGCGGTGCTGCGACCTCAACGCAAATTCGTCTTGCATCTGGCGGTTAATGCCCTGCTGTTCCCCGTAGAGCTCGGCGGTGTTGGCCATGTAGAGTCCGCAGTAGCTGTCGAGCAGCGCGACCATGAGTGAGTCTTCGAGCTTGCCGCCCGGCGATAAGGCGAAGCCCTCGCGGCCGTGAATGACGAATGGTGCCTGCGACATGGCTTCCATGCCACCGGCAAGCACGATATTGGCCTCGCCAAGCTGCACCATCTGCGCCGCGTTGACTATGGCTTGCATGCCGGAACCACAAAGGCGATTGACCGTCAGAGCGGGCGCGTCAATGGGCAAGCCAGCACGCAAGGCAACGTGGCGGGCGCCGTAGAGCGCGTCCCCCGAGGTCTGCTGCGCATTGCCGAAAACCGCGTGGTCGAATTCCTTGGGCTCAAGGCCGGCACGTTCGATGACCTCTTTGGCGGCGATGGCACCCAACTCCATCGCAGTGAAGTCCTTGAGCTTGCCGCAATAGCGGCCCATCGGCGTGCGTGCGCCGCTGACAATCGCGATATCGCCTGGTTTCAGCATGGGTTCCTATAGGAGAGTTTGGACTCGCGTAACCAAACTTATCAGTTTAGCAGCGGGCCCGGAGCGACTCAACCACGCGTCCAGGTGAACACGGGGAATTCAATTCAGATTGGAAGATAGAGCGCAGACTTCGGTGTGATCTGCGCGGAGACTTACGAACGCCGTCTGCATAGCTCTGTCCCCTCTGTGGTTAATGGTTCTTTAGGCCACGGCACCGGCGGCGGCGCTGGGGGCGAGGCAAACAGCTTTGCCCGGACCTTCCGCGATTGCCTGCGCGAGAGCCTGTTCGGCACGGTTGATGACTTCCGTAACAATGTCTACTGGATCATACTGCTGGCGCATAACGGCTTCGGCCAGGCCGGCGGCGAACGGAACATGCTGATCTTTGCCTGGGAGACGAGCAGCGGCCACCAGCTTCCGCAGTTTCTCTACTGTGAGGAGGGCTTCTTCTTGCGCGGTGTCGCCAAGCACGATGGCAATGGTAGTCATTTCGTAACGGAAGGCGAGATCGTTCGAGCGGATATTGGCGGTGAGGAGTTGCCCGACCTGTTCCATGATAGCTTCCACCGCCTCTTCGCCAACTTCCTTCGACATGGCCGCCCTTTTGCCAAACTGCATGAGCAAGATGGTCACGGGCGTGTCTTGCTGCACGCCGCGGCGCGTTTCCGCCAGCAGAAGATCGATATAAGAGGCGCGCTTGAGCAGGCCCGACTTCTCGTCAGTCATGGAGAGGTTCTTGACCAAGCGGCGCAGCCCAGCATTGTTCAGGGCAATGACCATCTGTTCGCTGAGAGTCCTCAGAACGACCACATCGGAGGAATGCCAGCCATGCGGTTGACTTTGGGTTAGAACGAGGACACCGACTGGGTCGACACCATCGGAGAGAGGCAGAGCAAGTAGCGACGCGATCGACAACCCAGCCATCATTTCGCGAACACCTCGAAGTTCCGGCGACGCAAGTGCATCGACAATGGTCAAAGCGCCGCGGCTGACGGCCAAGTCCTGGAGGAGAGCCAGAAGAGCTGTCAGCGACGCGGGATCGCCAGCACTAATTGGATCCGCACAATATTCATGGACCATGGTCGGAGGCAGCCCAGGCTTGCGCATAGCCGCGATGCACCGGGTCACCTTCCACTGACTGCCAATCTCGTTTACCGCAGTGGAAAGTACGGCGTTGGCGTTACTCTGCTGGTAAAGCTTGCGAGTAATTTCGGCAACGCGGGTCAGACTGCTGATATCGGCAGCCTCGCTCTGCGTCTGTACAGGCGTGGGAGCAGCTACGGCCGGGGCAGGCGTGGGCGCTACGGAACGCGAGAGCGGCGGCAGCACAGGAGCAGAGCCGGCGTAACGCGGTGTCATGCCAGCGGCCATGTAGAGCTGGTGTAAATCTTCGTTCTTGTCTTCTTCGTGAGGAAAGAGTTCTTGGATCCTCTGCAGACGCTCGATAGCTTTCGACCGCATCCCGTACTGCACCAGGATTTCCACCTGCAGCATCAGATCCTGCAGGGCGCCGGCGCCAAGTGTTGATTCTTCCTTGCGCGTCGGCTCAGGTCCAGATTGTTGTATCTGCGTGAAACGTGATGCGATGACCTTATACCGATTGTCGTCAATCTTACCGCGCAGCGTCTCCAGCCGCTTCCGATGCCCGCGCTCGTAGGGATCGATCTCGGCGGCGCGGTCCAGGCATTCAGCCGCCTTCCGAAAATTGCCCATGCTGTAATAGAGGTCGAAAAGCTTAAGCACAGTCTGGGAATAATCGGTTTCACGATTGGAGGCATTGAACAGCTCGCTGAGAAACTCAAGCAGGTCAGGCGAGGCCCGATGGGCGGCGACAATATCCTGCATCATCAGGACAAACGCCCGGCGCTCGCCGCGGCGGCGCTTGAATTGTTCCAGCTTGCGCGCCAGTGCCACAGCTTCAGCATCGATTTCCGCGTCGACCATGGAGCCAATCAGGGTTGCTACCTGATGGATACGGCTGGGATCCTGTTCAAATAGCTGCCAGACCAAGGGTTCGGCGTCGACGAGGCGATTCGCAGCCAATAGCGCCTTGGCGTAGCTTTCTTGCAACTCGAGGGACGCCTTACCACCCTGGACTTGAGGCTCAAAAATGAAGATCGCAGCCCCGATTTCGCCTTGCGCCAGCAGACTCTTGCCGTAGGCCAATACAACTTGAGGGTCCGACGAACCTTCTGAATACGCGCGTTCGATCCACGGCCTGGCATCGGCCCCGGACGCTTCGGCGAAACCCGCAATCCGCAAGAAACATGCCGCAGCCGTCTTGCTATCGCCCAATTGCGAGGAGAGTTCACCCAGGCGCATGAAATTTTGCTGCGTGGGATCGAGCGCCACGATGCGATTGAGAACATCCAAGCATTCCTGCTTGCGCCCCTGGCGTGTGAAATCCTCGAGAACATTTTCGTAAGTTTCGATCGCCAGTCTCCTGTTGGAATTCTCCAGGATCTGGCCAAAGCGGAGTTTCTGCTCAAGGGTAGGACTGCCGTAGCGGGCCAGCTTTTTGTAAGTGAGGCTGGCGCGGGTGGCGTCACCGGCGCTCACTTGACGTTCGAAAAGTTCTCCCAGTAGCGTGACCGCCTCTTTGGTTCGGTTGACTGAGAGGCACAGGTCAGAGGCCATCTGCCGCACATTGTCATTTTCGGGATCCTCGCGCAGGATCTGGAGATACTCATGCAACGCATCTCCCGCCTTGCCCTTTTGGAGAAGCTTCTCGGCACGCTCGACCCGCTTCCCGATTTCGGCTCGATCCTGCATGAGGTAATGTGCGAAGTAACCTACTTGAGATTCTAGGTTCCCGGGGAAACCCGCAGCAATGAAGTAACAGCCGGGCAGGATTACGAAAGTCACGGCTAGCGAATCGCCCGCCAACACTGGCTTTCGCGTTGCCTTCGTTTCTGTTATACGTGCGAGGTGCCTACGGAGACGAAAGTAAACCAAGAACTTAGCCAGAACCGAATTAGTAGAGAACATGGACTTCGCCCCCAACTGACTGCCGGGCAGATGGCCATGATCGCGGTCGGCGGGTCGATCGGCACGGGGCTCCTTCTGGGATCGGCTGCTGCCATCGAGATTGCGGGGCCGAGCGTAGTCCTGAGTTTCCTTCTGGCGGCGTTCATCAACTGGACAGTCAGCATGGCGTTGGGCGAGTTGGCCAGCGTACACCCTGCGGCTGGATCCTTCGGGCTCTACGGTGAGCTTTACCTTAATGCCTGGGCCGGGTTTATTTCGCGCGCGGGGTACTGGGCGGCCATCGCAATATCGATCGGGGCAGAACTCGTGGCTTCAGCGACCTACATGCGCTACTGGTTTCCGGAAGTACCTGCGCTGGCATGGGTGTTTGTTTTTTCCGTCTTTCTCGTGTTGGTGAACCTGCGCAGTGTCGGTGACTATGGGCGCTTCGAATACTGGTTTGCCATGGTGAAGCTGGTAACGATTGTGGCGTTCATCGTTATCGGTGCAGCGTTGTTGCTGGGTGGGCGCGTTCCGGCTCAGTACACCGCACACGGCGGATTTTTTCCCAAGGGGGCGCTGGCGCCGCTGTTGGCGATGACATTCGCCCTTTACACCTTCGGCGGGGTGGAGTTTGTGGCCATCACCACGGGGGAGACGCGGTCTGCGGCGGAGATTCCCCGGGCGGTGCGGTTGACCTTCACCATTCTTACGCTGCTTTATCTAGGAGCAATTGTTGTACTGGTAGGGGTGATGCCGTGGAACCATGCAGGCGTAACGGAGAGCCCGTTCGTGACCGTATTCCGCACCGTGAAGATTCCGGCAGCAAGTCACGTAATGACCTTTGTGGTGCTGACGGCGGCCCTCTCCGGAGCGAATGCCGCGTTATATGTAGCGTCGCGAATGTTGTTCTCGTTGGCGCGGAGTGGGTGGGCGCCGGCGCGCTTGGGCCGGTTGAATGCGGCAGGATCGCCGAAGCTGGCGCTGTTGGCTTCGTCTTACGGCATCGTCGTGGCATTGGTGCTGGAGAAGTGGGCGCCGAAAGATGCTTTCGTGTACATACTGAGTGCTGCGCTGTTCGGGCTGATGCTCTCGTGGCTAGTGTCGCTGGCGGCGCATGTTGTTTTCCGGCGGCGGCTGAGTTCCGAAGAGGCCATGGCGTTACCCGTGCGTTCCCCCATAGGCCTCTGGGGATCGGTGCTGGGTCTGGCGCTGGTTACAGCGGCCATCCTAAAAGGATGGTGGGATTCCCGCGTCAACCTGTTCAGCGGCCTAGTTTACCTGCTGATATTGAGTGCGGCGTATGTCCTCTTGAGACCTGACAGAAGAAATTTGACGTAGAGATTGACGCTCCGCGTGCTGTGCCCCTTCCATGTTGCGAATTCCTCTCACCCTGAAACCAGCTCGGAGATCACAAAATAATAGTTTTCTAACGCTGGAAAAAAGCTGTCGCTGAACATGTCTGCATTTCGCCGGTCCGGCGGCAGCCGCCTTATGTGCGCAGTACAATATTCCGATGACAGACGAGCTGCTTCGATTTCGTTCTGAGTTTCCCATCCTCGAGCACACAACTTACCTGATCAGCAATTCGCTGGGAGCGATGCCCCGCGGCGTCTATGACGCGATGAAGGGCTATGCCGCCACGTGGGGGACGCGCGGTGTGCGTGCATGGGAGGAATCGTGGTGGATGCTGGCGGCCGAAGTCGGCGATGAGATCGGCACGCTAATGAACGCGCCCAAGGACACGGTTTCGACGCATCAGAACGTGAGTACTTGCCAAGCGATTGTGGCATCCTGCTTGGATTTCTCGGGCAAACGAAACAAAGTTGTGTACAGCGACATGAACTTCCCCTCGGTCATGTATTTCTGGGAGGCGCAGCGAGCCTATGGCGCGCGCGTGCACATGGTGAAGACAGACGACGGGATCACCGTGCCCACCGAACGCTTGTTGGAGGCAATTGATGAGCAGACGCTCCTGGTGCCGATTTCGCACGTGATCTTCCGCAGCGCATACATAAATGACGCGCGGGCGATTGTTGAGAAGGCCCACAGAGTCGGGGCGCACGTGGTGCTGGATACGTACCAGTCGCTGGGCACTGTGCCCGTCGATGTAAAAGCTTTGAATGTCGATTTTGCTTGTGGTGGCGTGCTGAAGTGGCTTTGCGGCGGACCAGGTGTGGCGTACCTGTATGTGCGCCCGGATCTGGGCAAGAAATTAGAACCAAAATTCACCGGCTGGATGGCGCACCAGCAGCCGTTTGCGTTTGAAATCGGGCCGATCCGCTACACCGATCCGCCATACCGTTTTATGAATGGCACGCCACACATTCCATCGCTTGAGGCGTCCAGACCGGGATTAAAGATCATTGCGGAAATTGGTGTGCGGCGGATCCGGGAAAAATCGAAGCGCCAGACGGCGTGCCTGATTGAACTAGCTGAAAAGCGTGAATGGCGAGTGAACACGCCCCGTGATCCTGAAAGGCGAGGCGGGACGGTTTCGATTGATATGCCGGACTCGCAGGAAGTATGCCGCGAGTTGCTGAAACGCGACATTCTGGTGGATTGGCGTCCGAAAGCGGGCGTGCGCATGTCACCGCATTTCTACAACACAAATGATGAACTGGAGCGCGCGATTGCAACCGCGGAAGAGATTCTCAGGGAGCGGCAAGCGGTGGCGAGGTAGCATCGCCTTTTTTTCTATCATGGAGACGCAGAAAGCTGCGTCTCTCCAATTCATTTTTCTACCAATCCTCGTAGAAGCGTTGCTTGCAACGTCTTAAGCGACGACACATTTCCACGGGCGAGGCTGCCCGTTGCCACACAACGCGGCCGAGGACACTCTCTCCACGCAAGTCTGAACGGGCGCGGACGCGCATCTCTACATCGTCGAACATCCTCCACACATTACTGAAGTAAGCCAAAATCGCGGTTTTCTGCTGCGATTGCTCCTCTCTCTCCGCTACGCTCGGGTCGACGCGCTCCGTGCGCCTTGTTGGCAGGGGTGCGCAGACTGCACACATGATTTCGCCCTTCGGATTTTTGTTTTATAGCATTGATCGCTTCTGGATTCTGGCCGGGATCGGCGCTGTCAGCGGCTTTATTCTTTTCTGTCGCGGTTTCCGCATGCTCCAGCGTAAGCGCCTGATTCTGAATACGCCTACGTCCAAGATCCGCAGCGCTTCCATGGGTCTGGTTGAGGTGAATGGCTTGGCAGTCGGGCCATACACTATGCCCGCGCCCATCACCGGCGTGTCTTGCTACTACTACCGCACGATGGCCTGGCAGCTAAAGCAAGCAGGGAAAAACACTAAATGGCAAAAGGTGGCGGACGAGAGCCTGCACGTCCCCTTCTATCTTGATGATAACACCGGGCTTGTACTTGTAAATCCGCAGGGCGCAGACATGGATATTCATCGCGACTTTCACGAGGAGTACAGCAACTCCATTTTATTCGGTCACGAGATACCAGAAAACGTTCGCGGATTCCTGGCACGCTACGGGGTTTCGGGCGACCACAAGGTGAAAGTTGATGAGTACTGCATTAAGCCAAAGAATGCACTTTTCATCCTCGGCACGCTGGCGGAGAACCCAGGGTTGGTGGTGAGCCCGAAGCCCGTCCCTACTCTGCCGGCATCTGTGGCGAGCGTCAGTTTCAACATGCCCGGGGGCATAGAGAGGAAGATCGAGCTGGCGGTGGGATCGAGCGTAACAATACCAGCGATGGAGGCAATCGAGACCAGCCCTGGGAACGTACAAAGAGGAGAAACAGAACTTGTTCGGTTGTCGTCCGATCAGAAGCCGGTGAGTTCTGCTGAGATGACGCAACAAGGAAAGATTGCGGCAGCTCTGATGAGGGCAGGCATTACTAACCCCGCGGCTTGGGAGGCGGCCGGCATCAATGATCCGGCTGCCGCGGTAGTAACGACAGGAGGAAATGGGACTTGTGCGGCTAGCGGGAGTAGCGCGGCTCCAAGTCCAGTGCCAGAGCACTTCGACCTTCAACCCAAGGTAGTGCTGATGAAAGGAGAGCATGATCCGGCATTCTTCATCTCCTGGCGCAGCCAGCGCGACCTGGTGCGGGGGCTGAATTGGAAATCGGCGCTATACATCTGGGGCGGACCGGCGCTCACCTTATTTTGCGTGTATGTTTTGGCCGAGCACTTTGGCTGGTTGTAGAAAGATTACAGGAGCTTTTCTTATGGGCTACGTCGTGCTCTTCGGGCTCGCGTTCACCAGCATCGGACTGCTGTTGTACGTGGCCATGCTATACAACGGGTTGGTGGCGTTGAAAAACGACATCGATAAAGCGTGGGCAAACATTGACGTCATGCTTAAGCAGCGGCACGATGAATTAGCCAAGCTGCTCGCCGTGTGCAAGGGCTACATGGATTATGAGCGCGATACGCTGCAGAAAATCGTGCAGGCGCGCTCCATGTATCAGCAGGCCGTCACGGTGGACCAGAAAGCCCAGGCTGATCAGAGCATGACAGCGGCGGTGAGGGGACTCTTTGCGGTCGCGGAGAATTATCCGGACCTGAAGGCCAATAATAATTTCATGCAGCTAGAGAAACGCATTACGGAACTGGAGAATCAGATCGCCGACCGCCGCGAGTTCTACAACGATTCGGTGAACACGTTGAATATCCGGATTCAGCAGTTTCCCGATACGTTCGTGGCTAGCTTCATGCAACTGACACCGCGTTCCATGTTCAAGGTTGAAGAAGCGGACAAAGCGGACGTGGCGATGACGTTCGGAGTGGCCCGGTAGGAGTATCCGCTTCAACACAAACAGTTCCGCACGGTCACCAAGCTTCTCACCCCCGTCGGCAGGTCGATAACTTCTCCTGGAAGTCTATTGATTAGAATGGCGACGTGAGCCACTCTGTTCGCATCGGGATCCTAGGCGACTTCAACCCCGAATTTCGTTCCCATCACGCCACTAATGACGCGCTCCAGCACGCCGCGGCCAAACTGAAAGTAAAACTTCAGTCGGAGTGGATCGCAACGTCTTCCGTCCTTCAACCCCACGCACAAAAACTGCTGGAGAGATTCGACGGGCTGTGGGCCTCTCCGGGCAGCCCTTATAAGAGCGCTGAGGGTATGTTGAAGGGGATTGAGTTCGCGAGACGGCGCGACTGGCCCTTCCTCGGGACCTGCGGAGGGTTTCAGTACACCCTGATTGAGTGTGCACGCAACGTGCTGGGAATCAAGGATGCGGACACTGCAGAAAATAATTCTGGATCGAAAAATATCATTATCTATCCGGTGGAATGCGCGGTGCCCAATCGGGCGCCGGGGGCACCCGAGCTATCAGGGGCGGGGCCGGAGATTCGCCTGCGGCCGGGGTCGTACCTTCAATCGCTCTATATGGCGGACACCGTGGTTGAAGAGTTCTTCTGCAATTTCGAGGTAAATCCGGAATTTGAATGGTGCTCGATTGAAGCCGGGTTTCCCGTCGCGGCACGCGGTCCGCAGCGTGAGGTGCGCGCGATAGAATCACCAACACATCGGTTTTTCCTGGCAACGCTGTTCCAGCCGCAGGTCTCGTCGAAGCCGGAAAAGCCCCATCCGCTCGTGTTGGGATTTGTTCAAGCTGCAGCGGATTGGAAAAAGAAGAGGTTGGACGACGGTATCTTGGCGTAGGTGTGTTGGCAGCGTGAAGATTTTGATCACGGGAGCGGCTGGCAACCTCGGTTCCAGACTGGCGCAGCATCTTTTTCCGGGGCCCCACCAACTGCGCCTCTTGGTTCACAAGTCTCCGCTACCCTTCAACGTTTCTGGTCACGCGAACGTCTCGATATACCGGGCTGATCTTGCGCTACCCCACACGTTGCCTATGGCCTGCGAGGGAATCGATTGTATCGTCCACTTCGCCGGTGTTTTGTTCGCCCCTCTGCCGGAGAAGTTTCTTCCGCTTACGAATGTTGGTTATGTCAAGAACCTGTTGGAAGCTGCGAAAACTGCCGGCGTGAGAAAGTTCATCCTCCTCAGTTTTCCCCATGTTGAGGGCGAAACTACTCCGGAGCACCCGGCACTTGGCCGACTGGATGCGTCACCAAGCCCGGTTCACTTCCGTACTCGCCTCGAAGCCGAAAGATACCTCTTCGAAGCGTGTAGAGGCGGTCCTATGATCCCCCTCGTGTGTCGGTCCGGCATGGTTACGGCAGCGGTGTCAAAATGATCGAAGGCGCGCGCTGGATGCTGCGCCATCGCCTGATGGCAATCTGGAAAAAGCCGACTTGGGCTCACTTGATCGCCTTGCCCGACTTCCTATCTGCGCGTCAGGCGGCAATTGAAAAGGAAAATGTTAGTGGCATATATCAAATCTGCGACGACGCGCCGCTCACACTGCAAGATTTTCTCGACCAATTAGCGGAGCACTATGCCTGCCCGCGTCCTCGGCGGCTACCTGCGTGGATGTTCCGGTTTGCCGGAGCCGGTTGTGAACTCTTTGCGCTACTCTTTCACACGGCGGCTCCTCTAAATCGCGACATCGTGAAGGCCGGCATGACCTCCTCGGTCGGCGACAATTCCCGGATGAAGCGTGAATTACTATCGGCCCTTGCCTACCCGACGCTCCGCGAGGGGATCCGCTTGCTGTAGCGATTGCTCCCGCGCTGTCTCATGGAGAACCAAGACCTGCGCCCTGCGCCCCGCTTTCCTACTCCACCATTTTCGCGATGTGCACATCGAATCCCGTCTTAGGAAGCAATGACGTCAGCTCAAATACTTTGAACTCATCGCCGGTGATTTGGGTGTGCCGGTAAATGCCAGGTTCGCTCTCGACCGTTTCGCGCTTGCCTTCCATGTCAGCAAGAAAGTCCTGAGCGGCTTTCCTACTGACTTCTGCACCTTCGGCACGAGTCACGACGGCTTCCGCAGCATAGGAGCGGATCAACTTTGGCCAATACTTTTCCAGCAGGTTCGTGCTGGCGAAGATGTCAGCCCAGATGATCTGGCCATTCATCGCCACTACGACTCCAACCGCGTTGCGGTCGCGCAGTTGTTTGATCAGGCTCTCATAATCGCGCCGGATGGGCTCAGCCACGGAGTCTACCTTCTTTTGCACCTCCGAATTCTGCATCACCCGAGCGTACGAACTGGTTTCGGCAACCTCACGCGCGGCTGGAGCCGGAACCAGCCCGCCCATTGCCGCCTGCGAATTTCTCACCTCGGACCACACTTTTGCCTGGTCCTTGTCAACCATGGCCTTGGCTCGAACTTTCGGACTGACCATTGCTAGGGCTCCGATGGATCCGAATTTACCGCTGGTCGCGACCCAGCGCCCTGGTTCCACGCAGAATACGCTGAGATCGATGGGATCGCTCTCCGCTGGCACGATGCGGTCTTTGCCGATCACGCGGTCCTGCTTGCCTCCGGTGACGATCTCGCCTGCCAGGAGAATGAGTGGGCGCTTCGAATTGTTCACCAGTACCAACCGATTAACCTGGGCGCCATCCACGGGAACGGGATGCATGCGGCGTCGCATCAGCGGCCGAAGACCACCAGATTCAGTTACGAGCACTTCGCCCGAGCGCAGGCCTTCATCGAGCGTAAGAAACTCCCCCGTGTTATAGGATTTGGCAGCCACGACGGGAAAGACCGTCAGACTCCCGTGACGGATGGGCTCTAGAACCTTGTAGTCCGAACTTGAAGTCATTGTGCCGGCCTCAGCAGGCCGCCAAGCCGCGAATGCCAGGCCGATAACCAGCACCACCACAAACGCGAACACCACCTTGGAGTTCATAAATTCCTCCTACATCTTTAGAGACACCGCATAGGACACCCCAAGCGCGTGAGCGAACTGGGCTGGGGCGTCCTTTTTCCCCGCCCTGACTAATTAAGGAACGCCAGATTCTTCTTTCTTGCGTCTAAAAAATTGATAGCATCGCCATTGGCCCGACCGCGCCATGACAGATAGCGCCCAACCCGCGATAGCGTTTTCCGCCGCGATCGATTCTCTTGCCGCAGAGCTCTATAAGAAGAGCAGCGGAGAAAGGTTTGGAATTACCTGGCAGGAGTTCGCCAGCATTCTGTGCGAGGTTGGGCGGAAGTATCTACCTGCCGTCGCGGATGAGGCTGCGGCCTGCGAACTCTACCTCAACCTGCGGGTGGAAGAATTAGTCTTAGCCCGGGCCTGCGCCTCCGGAAACGAGCACGCGTGGGAGACTTTCCTGCTCCGCTATCGCGAGAAGCTGTATGACACGGCGCTGCACATCGCCCGGGAAACTTCCGCTGCCCGCGAATTGGCTGACTCGCTTTACGGCGATCTTTACGGAACAACCACCCGCGATGGAAAGCGCACATCGAAGCTTGCCTCGTATACGGGGCGCGGCTCACTCGAAGGCTGGTTACGGACCGTGCTGGCGCAGGAGTACGTAAACCGGTATCGCCGCCAGCGACGGCTCGTCAGTCTGGACGAAGAGAGCGACGAGGGCACCCAGTTCGCCGCTGCCGAACCCGAACCATCCACCGCTGTTGATCCCCGAGTTGAGAGCGCGACCGACGAAGCTCTGGCCGGGTTGCCATCAGAGGAGCGGTTCATTCTTGCCTCTTACTACCTCGACGGGCACACGCTGGCGGAGATCGCGCGCATACTGGGAGTGCACGAGTCGACAATCAGCCGTAAGCTGGAGAAAGTCGGCAAGTCTTTACACAAACACATCCTGGCTGGCCTGGGTCGGCGCGGCATGAGCCGCCGCCAGGCTGAAGAGGCGCTTGAGGTGGATGTTCGCGACCTTAGGGTGGATATTCGCGAACGGCTGGCGCAAGATTCGACTTCCGAAACGTTCCCTGAGAAGAAAGTGGCGCCTGCGGGCGACGGTTCTGGATGAGAGTAGGCGAGGAGCGTCTCCGATCAAGTCTGTCCTACAGGAAGTCCCCGCCGCTGCAAGGAGCGATTGATAATAGCCAGCACTTCAGTGCTGGTTAGGAACAGGATACGACCAAGTCCCGTGGAGCCTGCCCTGAGTGCAGTCGAAGGGGGACGACGGAAGACTGGATGTAATGCAAGACCTTCCCAAAATCGTGCGCGATCGGCTGAACTCGACCTCAGCCCAGACCGGGGGCCATCCCGCGCCGGGCCACCCAGATGCCGACCTGCTCGCGGCTTTTGCCGAACATTCGCTGCCGGAACGTGAACGCGCGCGGCTCATTCAGCATCTCGCAAATTGTGCGGAGTGTCGTGAAGTCCTTACCCTGGCGCAGCCTCCGCTAGAGCACGTTACCGCAGTAATGCACTCTCCCGGATGGTTGAGCTGGCCGGTGCTGCGCTGGGGCACAGTCTTGGCGTTAGCCGTAGTTGTAGGCGCGGCCGTCTTGTTACGCCATGACAGCAAACCTGCCAGCCAGCCTTACAAGGTTGAAATGGAGACTCGAACCGCGAGTCGTGATCATTCCAACCAACCAGCAGTATCGGGCACCCGAGCGAAGCAACCAGCCGTGACGGAAACACCGAAAAATGAGCTCAAGAACAGACTCGACTCTCGACGAGAAAAAGACGCCGCCTCGAAAACCGCCACCGCTGATTCAAAGATTCGGCTAAAAGAAATAGACGGTACGAGCAGAGCGGACAAGATCCCCGCACGTTCTACCGATGAGTTGAAAAGCAATTACGGAGTTGCCGCACCAGCGGGGGCGGAATTGGCGGCAGCACCTCCGCCTGCGCCGCTCGACAAAAAAGCGGACCAGGAAAACCAACAGGCACAAGATAAACAAGTCACACCGTACAGCGCCGCAAATGCTGTCCAGGAAACGGGCACTGTTAACAGCGCTGCGCCTGCATTAAAAGCCGAGGAAGTCGTGCCTGGGAAAGCCAAGGAACCGCTATCGAAATCAAAAACTGAGGGAGCTGGCACCGCGGTGGGTGGGAGCATTGGCATGCTTAGTAGTGCCGCGACGGATTCTGCAAGAACGCAAAATCGACGCGTGGCTTTCCAGAATCTAATCCTGCCGATTCCGCGCTGGACCATTTCCGTCACCGGCTCTCTGGAGCGCTCATTGGACGCAGGAAAAACCTGGCAAAAGATCACCGTGGATGATCACGCCGCATTCCGGGCTGTTTCCGCACTGGGTCCCGATGTCTGGGCGGGAGCCGCGGGCGGAGTTCTATATCATTCGGGTGATGCGGGCGAGCACTGGACCCGTATCAGACCTGCTGTGAACGGGTCCAGCCTCACTGCCGATATCGTCAGCCTCGAGTTCACCGACACGCAACACGGAAAACTCACAACCGTCAACGGCGAAACCTGGACAACTACCGACGCCGGCCAAACCTGGCAGAAAAACTAACACCCGCAAAACCCGACATTGTCCTTGCCGCAAGAGTCTGAATGTCCCGACTTTTCTCGCCATTCCGAAGCGAAAAATCTAAGCTGCTTCTGCCCCCTCACAATGTCCCGTCGCCGAGCTTTGCTCCTCTCACCCTCTTTTGGATGCTGTGCAAAAAATCCAAAGCCGCTGCCGTCACGCCTACAGTAACCACCGGCCGGCTGGAGTATCAATCTCAGGGCCTTTCTTCGTTATTCTCAACGCAATAGCCGGTGTCGGCGCTTACGTTGGATTGCATTGCGCGGTTACCTCGGTACTCATTGCGAAGGGTTCTTGGAAGAAAGAATGGGGTACCGAAGTGACGTTTACACAGTCCGAGGGTGGGCCTAGTATCAGTTGTGGTTTGGCAGTTCTGGGGGAGGGCTGCCGAGGCGTCCTAAACTGAAAAGTTTAGGACGCTTTTTTATTGATAGTTCTCAGTTCTCGGTTCTCAGCTCCCAGTTTCTGGGTCCCCAGTTCTCTCTGTGGCGAGCAAACCTCAACCAGGACTTCCATAGGCTAAGCGTAATTACGATCTGTCAGCCGAGATCTAAGGTGCGTCTAATATGACGGCTTCCTTAAGAAACCGGGGTGCCACTGAAAACCCAGAACTGAGAACCCGGAGCCGAGTACCGAGAGCTGGGAACTGAGAAGTGCTTCTTGCGACCTTCGCTACTGTAGCGCATCCAATGGAAGTGCTAGGATAATGACCGAAGCATCGATGCGCATTTCGCCAAAGGGCTGAACGCCAGGTCCGGCGAACATGCGGGGCAATTGGAGGAACCATGGCCGGCAACGGAATTTTTGAAGTCACTGACGCGAACTTTGATCAGGATGTTTTGAAATCAGACCAGCCGGTGCTGGTGGACTTCTGGGCCACATGGTGCGGCCCTTGCCGTGCGATCGCTCCCATCGTGGATGAACTCGCCCAGCAATATCAGGGCAAGGTGAAAATTGGCAAGATGGATGTGGACCGCAATAGCGCCACGCCGATCCGCTACGGTGTGCGCGGCATCCCCACGCTGCTTGTGTTCAAGGGCGGCCAAGTAAAAGAACAGATTGTCGGCTACGTTCCCAAGGAAACCATCCAGAAGGCTCTAGACAAGCACCTGGGATAAATAGTCGCTAGTCGTCGGTCAGCCAAGAGATTTCAAACGGCGAGCTGCTCCGAAAAATAAGAGAGAAGCTCGATATTTAGTATTTTCTAAGAACTCCAATCACTCTTCCCTGAATCTCTACCGACGCCGCCGGCACGATGATGGGCTGCATAGTCACGTTCGAAGGCTGCAGGCGAATATTTTCGCCATCCCGGTAAAAGCGTTTCAGCGTGGCGTCACTGCCATTCACCAGCGCAACCACGATGTCGCCGTTGTGCGCGATCTTTGTTTTCTCCACCAGCACGTAATCGCCATCGAGAATGTGTTCGTCCTGCATGGAGTCGCCACGCACTTCGAGAACGAACACCTCCTTTGAGCGCACGAAGTCAGCGAGCGAAATCGTCTCCGGATTCTCTACGGCTTCGATCGGCTGGCCCGCGGCGATTCTTCCCACTAGCGGCAGAACCATTGCCGTATTCACCGACATCGATTGCTTCAGACGTCCCTTGGGCGGAAGCAGATCAATCGAGCGGCTCCGGTTGTAGTCCCGAGTGAGCAGGCCCTTTTTCTGCAGATTCGAAACATGCTTATGCACCGTAGCCAGCGAACTGAGCCCGAGTCCTTTGGCAATTTCTTCAAAGGAAGGTGAGTATCCCTTCTCGGCCACGAAGCGCGATATCAAGTCGTAGACCTGCCGCTGTCGTCGAGTGATAGCCATAGCCCAATTTAAGCGAATAAAAGGCGAAATGTCAAGTGCTTGGGCAAATAACCACTACTAACCCGAGAGTGGCCGCGTGATCGCGCCTTGTGAGGCTGACGATACCAGGGCCGCATACTTGGCAAACACTCCACTGGGATATCGCGGCGGCATCGGTCTCCAGGCCGCAAGTCGCTGGCGTAAGGTGGAGTCGCTAAGTTCCACTTCCAACGTGCGCTGGTTTACGTCGATGTGGACCGTATCGCCTTCATGCAATGCTGCAATCGGCCCACCAAGCGCGGCTTCGGGAGCGACATGTCCGATCATGAGCCCGCGCGTGGCGCCGCTGAAACGGCCATCAGTCAGCAGGGCAACGCTCTCGCCCAATCCTTCGCCAACAATCGCAGCCGTCACGGACAGCATCTCTCGCATGCCGGGTCCGCCCTTCGGTCCTTCATTGCGGATCACGACCACATCACCCGGTTGAAGTTTTTTGCTGGTCACGGCCGTCATTGCGTCTTCTTCAGACTCGAACACGCGCGCCGGCCCGCGTTGCGTGAGCCGCTCGTGTCCGCTGATCTTGGCAACACAGCCCTCCGGAGCGAGATTTCCGTGCAGGATCACCAGTCCACCGGTTTTCTTCAGCGGACGATCAAGCGGCGCAATCACCTGCTGTCCGGGTGTTTCAACTGCCGCCTTTGCCTCTTCCGCAAAGGTCCTCGCTGTAACTGTAAGCGTTGAGCCATTCGCGCAGTCTCCGTCGAGCAACCGCTTCGCGATCACCGGAATTCCGCCAGCCCCGTCCACATCTGCGGCGACAAAGCGTCCCGCGGGTTTCAAGTCAGCCAGCAGGGGCGTGCGCTCGCTCACTTTCTGGAAGTCATCCATTTCGAGCGCCACACCTGATTCTCGAGCAATCGCGAGCAAGTGCAAAACCGCGTTGGTCGAGCCTCCGGTGCAGGCAACACCCGCGATGGCATTTTCAAAAGCGGCACGAACCAGGATGTCCTTAGGAACAATTCCGCGCTTCAGCAGATCAAGCACGATCTCGCCACAGCGGAACGCAACCTCATCTTTGCGCGGATCCATTGCAGGCACGCCGTTGAAGCCCATCGGCGAGAGGCCGATCAACTCCATCACCGTCGACATCGTGTTTGCCGTGTACTGGCCGCCGCACGCTCCTGCGCCGGGGCAGGCAACGTTCTCCAATTCATCTAGTTCGGCATTCGTCATCCTTCCCGCGGCATTTGCTCCAACCGCCTCGAACACATCCTGGATGGTGACATCTTTCCCGTGATAGCTGCCCGCCGCGATGGTTCCGCCGTAGAGCACCAGCCCCGGAATATTCAAGCGCGCCAGCGCCATGGCCGCCGCGGGGATTGTCTTATCGCAGCCGACCACGCAAACCAGCGCATCGAACATCTGACCGCGACAGACCAATTCGATCGAGTCAGCAATGATCTCGCGGCTGACGAGCGAGGCGCGCATGCCTTCCGTGCCCATGGTCTCGCCGTCGCTGATGGCGATGGTGTTGAATTCCATCGGAGTGCCGCCAGCGGCCCGGATTCCTTGTTTGAGTTTGGCCGAAAGCCGGCGCAAGTGAAAGTTGCAGGGCATGGTTTCGATCCATGTGTTGGCCACGCCAATCAGGGGTCGCTCGAGATCGCTGTCGGAAAATCCAATCGCCTTGAACATGGCACGGGCCGGGGCTCGGTCACGCCCGTCGGTAATGCCGCGGCTGCGATGTTTGAGATCCATAGGGAGAGAGATTACGACATCGCGAGGGCTTTCGGCACTCAGCATTCAGCTGATGCGTGAATTTTCCAGACCATGCTTTTCGCTTCTGGTGATTCGTAAACACGATCGCTGAAGCTGGCGATGCACAGGTAGGGACAAGCGCCCTCACCTGTCCGGGCGAGCCAAGCTCGCCTCAAACCCTAATCGCTCAAAGCGTACCTACGATTCGCGGAATCTGACGGGCTGTGCTCAGCCGCGCAGACGAGGGAGTCCGGGCCCACATGTCCATTGCCAAATGCTTGACGATTACGCCGACGCTTGTTGAACCAGGCCGTCTGCGGGTGCCACGGCAGACGCCGGCGGATGCGGTGCGCCCACTGCCCAGGAACCATGCTGATCCCACAATTCCTTAATCGGGGTGCCCGGGCGTACGTCTATCACATCTACAATCGCGTGCCAGTCACGGCAGAGCTGGCCTACCTGCTTCGCATTGACATCAAGCAGCAGTGTGACTTTGTGCGTGTGCTCGGCGGGCTCAGCCTGAACGTAAGGAAGATCAATCCCGCGGCGTGAAGCAGCCGTCAGAATGCGCATCAAAGTGCCTTGCGTATTGCGATAGCGTATGTGAAAGATATGCATGTCAGTTCCCCTTGAAACAACTTCATATGCGCAGGCAGTCGCCCGCGTTGATTACTCCTATTCTTCTTCCAGCATCATTTCCGACAACGCTGCGCCCGCCGGCACCATGGGAAATACATTGGCCTCGGGATGACATTCGAAGACCAGCAACTCTGGCTCCGGCGATCTCAGAAAGCCATCCAGCACATCAGCAGTCGAAGCTGACAACGAGATGTCGCTCACTGCTTCCTCGCCGAGTGCCTGGGCGTGAATCTTGTACGCCTTGCCGATCTCGACGAAATCAGGGTTGTCACTCAGGTCGGTCTCGGCGTAATTGCGGTCATAAAAAAGCTGCTGCCATTGCCGCACCATGCCGAGATATTTGTTATCCACGATCACAATTTTGATCGGCAGGCCAAGACGCCGCACCGTGGCCAGTTCCTGAATATTCATCTGAATGCCGCCGTCGCCCGATACGCAGAGCACGGTGGCCTCAGGCTTGGCCAACTGCACACCAATTGCAGCCGGTAGGGCGAAGCCCATAGCGCCAAGTCCGCCGGACGTAATAAAACCCCGGGGCGATGATGAACGATAACGCTGCGCCGCCCACATCTGGTGCTGGCCGACATCGGCTACGATGATGCTGTCCGCGGGTAGACGACGGAACAGCTCGTCAAGAAATCGCTTAGTAGGCCGAGCCAGGCCAGTGGGTTCGGGTTCCGCCCGATCCCGCCCGCCCGCAACCGCGCGCCAGGCGCTCCAATCAGGCATGGGGGCCCGGTTCAATTCCTCCTGGAACCCGGGAATCGTTTCAGCCAAATCGCCGATCACCGGCAACTCGCACGGACGCACACGGTCAAGCTGTGCCGGATCAATTTCGAAATGCACGATGCGGGCGTCGGGAGCGAAACGTGACGGGTCGCCAGTCACGCGATCATCCAGCCGCGCTCCGAATACCAGCAGCAGATCGGTTTCGTGCAGCGCCATGTTCGCGGCGCGCGTGCCATGCATGCCGACCATGCCTAAGTAGTAAGGCGCTTCCTGCCAGACCGCTCCCAATCCATGGACCGTAGCGAAAGCCGGAATCTGTAGATGATCGAGCAATCGTCGCAGTTCACTGACCGCGCCCGACAGCTTCACACCCGCGCCCACCAATGCCACCGGCTTTTTTGCCTGTTGCAGCAGCGCGACAAGCGTGTCAGTGAAAGCCAGTTCTGCTTTGGCATCAGCCGCTTTCGGGTGTGGATGAAATTTCACCGCGCCCCTGAACTCCATAGTTGCTTTCAACAGATCGACAGGCAGATCGAGCATGACCGGCCCCGGCCGTCCGCTGCGCGCCCAGTAAAATGCCTGCGCGACCACTTCGGGAATCTCTTGAATCGAACGCACCAGCCGGCTCCATTTGGTCAGCGAGAGCGTCAGTCCGAATACGTCCGTCTCCTGGAAGGCATCCGTGCCAATCAGCGCCGTCCGCACCTGCCCGGTGATGCAGACCAGGGGAACCGAATCCATCTTGGCGTCGGCAATGCCGGTGACCAGGTTGGTTGCCCCCGGCCCGCTGGTGGCAATCGCCACCCCGACTTTGCCCGTCGCGCGCGCATATCCCTCCGCCGCGAACACTGCGCCCTGCTCGTGCCGTGTGAGAATGTGCCGGACCCCGCTGCCATCCAGCGCGTCATACAACGGCATGATCGCGCCACCGGGATACCCGAACACAAGGTCCGCGCCCTCGGCCCGCAAGCAGCGCAGAACGATGTCGGCTCCTCTAAGCATTTACTGCCCGTGCCGTAGGCGCCTCCGCAGGTTCGGCCGTCTTCCGCTTCTCGCTGGGCAGCCATGACATCATGGCGCGTAGCCGGGCGCCTACTTCTTCAATCGGGTGTTGCTTTTCTTTTTCGCGCAATGCGCCAAAATTCCGGCCGCCTTGGCGATTTTCTTCAATCCATTCGCGGGCGAAGCTGCCATCCTGAATTCGGGCCAGAATTTCCTTCATGGCGGCACGAGTCTCGTCGCCCACAACTTTGTTGCCACGGGTGAGATCACCGTATTCGGCAGTGTTGGAAATCGAGTAGCGCATGCGTGCCAGTCCGCCCTCGTAAATCAAATCCACAATCAACTTCATTTCGTGGAGGCACTCGAAATACGCGACTTCGGGCTGGTAACCGGCCTCGACCAAGGTTTCAAATCCCTTCTTGATCAGCGAAGTCAGACCGCCGCAGAGCACAGCCTGCTCGCCGAACAGATCGCTCTCCGTCTCTTCCTTAAAGGTGGTTCCGAGAACGCCGGCGCGCGTCGATCCAATGCCGTGCGCGTATGCAAGTGCATATTCATAAGCCCGTCCGCTGGCATCCTGGTGCACCGCCAGAAGGGAAGGTACGCCACGGCCTTCGCTGTATACACGTCGCAACAGGTGACCGGGACTCTTGGGTGCAATCATCACAACGTCCACGTCACGGGGCGGGACGATGGCTTTGAAATGAATGCTGAACCCGTGCGAAACGCCCAGGATCTTTCCCGGGTGCAGGTTGGGCCGGATAGCACTTTCATATACCTCTGCCTGGGTTTCATCCGGGGTGAGGATCTGGATCCAGTCGGCGCGCTCGGCGGCTTCCGCTGGCGAGACCACGGTGAACCCGTCAGCCCTCGCTTGTACCGCCGAAGGACGCTTTGGGTCCAGGCCGATAATTACATTGTGGCCGCTGTCACGGAGATTCTGCGCCTGGGCGTGCCCCTGGCTTCCATAGCCCAGGATAGCGATGGTTTTTCCCTGCAGAGCAGCGGGGTTGGCATTGTGTTCATAGAAAACTCTAGCCACGGATAATCTCCTCAATCGACAATTCGGGACTCACGTTCTTAATTTTGTGCAACTTGCTGGAAACAAAAACAGGCGGTGGCCATTCTCTCTTGCTTGCAGCATACCGACCGGTCGGTCAGTCAAAAGATGTTACTTTCCGGTGCTACGGCTGTCAAGGCAAAAAATTGGCTCGCCGTGAGGGTCGGTAACGGTTTCGAGAGAAGGCGATCTGGTTCTCCTAGCAGGGCACGGCTCGCCTTTGCGCACATAAGAATACAAAGCAGCGAGCACTGGCCGTCCCCAAGAAGACCCTGTCTGGAAACTAATCACGCCGCTACAATTGCAATCATGCGCTCAGCTCAACCGCAGTCTCGCCCACCACAATCTCTGAACGCGTGCTATCAACGATAGCCTTCAGCTCAGCTTGCTCCTCTGGAGGAACAGCGAATTTATCTAAAGTTTGCTGCAAATCATCCAAAAAGGCCGACCATTCATCGCTGGTGATACCCAGGTCTTTGTGAGACTCGGCCATCGAGCGGCCGGAATACTTTTGAGGTCCGCCTGCAGCCCAGCAGACCATTTCCGTTACCAAGTATTTGAACCCAGCTGGCGGCACCCGATGATGTGCCTCATCCACGCGAGGATTCTTATTCAATCTCGCATCGGCCATAACCCTGTCGACGAGGTCATCTACGACTGTAGCGATGCTGTACACTCCACCCAGGCGCTCATAAAGCGACCGTTTCTCCTCTGATTGCATGATTAGCTCCTTTACCGCGAATCGAAGACAGCGAATCGAACGTCATCTGCAGTTCTGGCTCGGGGACTTTATCTAGAGCGTCTTCACGGCTACACCCTGAACGGGCTTCCGGTTTCACGACAGTCTAAACCCTTGGCAATTGTGTTTCCAAGCAGCCCGATCTCAAACGCTGCGGAACCCTCGCTGACCAGGAATTTGTGACCTCGGTTGGCATTTAGCACCGTCCCTCGTTACCATGTCGGCCATGACCCGCGACACCCTAGTCGATTCCCGCCAGGAGATCCTGCGCACTGCTGCCCGGCTTTTCCAGCAGCGGGGCTATGACGCGACCTCCATGAACGACGTTGCCGCGGCGCTCAAGCTCAGCAAGGGCGGCCTCTACCACCACTTCCAGAGCAAGGACGAAATCCTCTTCCACATCATGAGCCATGCCATGGACATCACCGAGGAGAAGGTGATCAACGCCGTGCGTGGGATCTCCGATCCGGAAGAGCGTCTGCGCACCTTAATTCGTCTGCACCTCCACGTGGTGCTGAGCGAGCGCGACCGCGAAATTACGGTTATGCTCCACGAAAACCATCCCCTGCCGCCGCCCCTACGCAAGCGCATCAACGCTCGCAAGAAGGAGTACATCCATTTCATGGAGCGCCTGATCGCTGAAGTGCAGCGGATAAGACAGTCAAAGGGTGTAGTGAGCCCGAGGGCGGCTGCATTCGCCCTGCTCGGAATGATCAATTGGATTTACCAGTGGTACAAGCCGGAAGGCACGCTGGCGGGAGAAGACCTGGTACAGCAGTACACCGCGATCTTCTTTGCCGGGGCATTTCAATGAAACACTTCTTCGAAATATCAGAGCTCGGCACAGAGCGGGCGCAGAGCGGGAAATCGTATCTCGAGTTTCTGCGAGTTCCGGCCCTAAGCGCAGGTATGTACGTGTTGCCCGCTGGAGCGACAGACACACAACAACCGCATAAAGAAGACGAGATGTACTACGTCGCCAGCGGGCGGGCGCGCATGCAAGTCGGCTCTGAAGATCGCGCGGTGACACGCGGCAGTGTGATCTTCGTCGAAGCCCACCGGGAGCACCGTTTCTACGACATTAAAGAAGAATTAGTAGTGCTGGTCTTTTTCGCGCCCGCGGAAAGCTAGGACGTCGTGGGCTCGGCGAGAGCCCTCGCAACCCGATCCTGCTTTTCAGGTGTCCTCCTGAGCGACGCATTTGCTTTCGCTTGCGAAAGCAAATGTGGAGTCGAAGGAACCCTACCCGCTCAAACTTACTGTGAAATCGCAACCGGTCTCACACCGCCGCTTTCTTGTCCGGAATCCAGTAGACCTCTTCCTTCAGCGCTTCTTTCGGAAACCCATGCCGCTTCAGGATTCCCTTCCCATGCTCGATCATTTCCGGATGGCCGCATAAATATCCTACGCAGTTCTCGCCAGTGAGCCCCCACGTATCGGCATACTTGCGCAGCACGTCATCGGCGCGGCCAGTTTCACCCTTCCAGTTCTGATCATCCCATGGACGGCTCACGGTAGGCACATACGTCAGCCACGGGACCTGTCCTGCGAAC
>QIAR01000081.1 GCA_003225595.1 Acidobacteriota bacterium
CGCTGCTCCTGTGCTCGACCACTCGAACCATTCCACCTGATGCTTAAAGCTCACAATTCTATTTCCATCAAATTCCAGAAAACTCCCCGCGCAGAAGATCAAGTGCTGACGCCCACTACGACTGAAGCCGGAATACATGAATCGGGCATCGCCCATCCAGGGCCCTAACCGCCAGAAACCGTCTTGGTCCCCAAAAACCATATCGTGGCGCTCTCCTCCTCCGCAGAACCGGTAGGCTCGAATAATGGCCTGGTTCCTAGTCTCTTCCCATTGGGTAAGCTTGCCAGTGACGCTTGCGGGTGCAATTAGGGTCACAAACTCTGCCGGTAAGCGCTTACGGGTGCTGAAGTGAGCCGTCAGGCTGGGCTCCTGATTTCCGTAACAAGGCGAAACACGGTCCGCCCTCATCTTTTCAGACCAGCCGTGCTCCTCAGAGGTGAGCAGCAGCAGTCGATCACCGTCAACGGGTTTGAATGAGGCGGCATTTTCTCCTATCTGCGGATCGTCCACTCGGGCGGCAAAGTGCCAGAACAGGTCGAGCTTCTGTTCGCCCGTTCCTTCTGCGACGTCGCGCACCAGCCAAAACCGAGATTTGAGATTAAAGACCCAACGACGGTGCAAAACCGAATCAGGGAGTCGGCAATAACCGGTGTGTTTTCCCAGGAACAGGTCGAAGGTCCTGCCCTTGCTCCATCGCTCAACGCACACTTCTGGTTGAGCCGTCCAGACGAAAGGCGTACCAGCCACGGCCTGATCCCGATCACCGACTTGCAAAGTATTGTGTGCCGCAGTCCCGCGGAACAGGTTGCGTTCATTTGTCCTTGAGACGTAGCAGAAAGTACCCGGATCTGTCAGCCAGTCCCGACCATTGAACGAGATCTGGATACTGAGCGCGTCCGCGTGGCCATGGCCTGAATTTCCCGTCCCCTGGGGACCCGCATCAATGATGAGTTGTCTGGGAAACGGCTCTGAACTAGCCATAATATACAGACCGCTCGCTTGCAAAGCCGCGGACTCGATAGCCGGCACCGCCGCCACTAGCTCGTCGAATCTCCCTACGCCCTTTGGCCCTAGCAACCACAACGTTTCCTCCGTTAACCCAGGGGAGGTCGCCTTCAAGTTTGCCCGGCCAAACAGGGCCGCGCCGGTAGAAAGCGGATCGAGCAGGTGCTCAGGACGATTACGTAGCGGGTCGAACACGCGACCACCATCATCATCTCCAAACCTTGGCGCACATCCCGCTTGCGCCATCATCCTGAGAGCGTCCAACATCCTCTGAATCTTCTCATCCAAGGCGCTCGGGATCTGTATGTTGTTACGAACAGCCAGTATGCGAGCATGCAGGAAAAAGTCCAAAGCATACACGTGATAGTAGGTCGACTGTTCAATGTGAACCCCGTCGGACCGCACCTGGCGCTCAGCTTCGCGCAGCACGATCTGCCATCCTCGCTCCTTCCACCGCGATGCTGAGGGAAGCTGAGGGTAGAGTGTTCCGATGGCGAACAGCGCCACACCCTCACCGAGGAGATGCGTATTTGGTGCGAAATACGTTGAAAGATAATCCTCGATATGCCGCGCACTCAGCATTAAAGCTCGCGACCAGTCAGGTTCGCATGCTTCCGGAAACGAGGGTAAGAGAAAGCGAACCCATAGCCAAGATAGGGCCCGAAATGCGACCTCCAAACTGCTTGCCCAGTTGATTCCGATGGGATAAGGATTCTCTCTTTGCCAATGGCGCCATTCGCGGAATAGCTCGCTTAGGAACCGCTCTTCTTCGGTCAGACAGTACGCCTTGCCAAGGGTCACCAAATGCTGATGCCGGTTAAGTTCCCATATCAGCTTATGATCTCCTACCTGGTTGATGTCGAGAAATGCGATCTGATACCAGGGATTGCGCGGCGCGCTCTTACCGCGGATGGGATCAAGATGCCAGTCGATTTCCTGGCCGTGTTGAATGTTTCTGTATCCGAGCAGATCAAACCGGTGTTCGCAGATCTGCTCTGCCCTCCGAATAATGTCGGCGTTCACATGCGGTAGACGATGGCGCAAAAGCGCGATGATCTGCGAGCGCTCGTCGGTCGAGAAGAAGAAATTTCCTGTGGGTTGCGCGGCACCTCGTGGCAGCACGGGACAAGGATCAATACCGAGCCGATAAGCTGAGGTGTCGAGCCGCTTCCTGATTTCCTGGAGCCCTCGGGTTCTGATCTCGTCCCAGCTCATGGTTGCCAGCCGGGTCCCAATCTCCCCCCATGTCCGCTTAGGAGGCATATCGTTTTTCGTTATAGCCGTTCGCGGCGGCGGTCCCCTTCCATTCGAGAACACCGCCTGAGCGAATCGCAGAAACGTAACAGCAAACGTCGCGAGCAATGATCTCGTTTTCCACCCATAGGACCTCGCAGCAATGGCATTGTCCCAACCCTCACGTCGGATTATACTTAAGCGAAAGATCGATAAGTCTTCATTCTGCGCACTGAAAGGACAGATACCAACCTCTCGCAAGCATCCGTGGTCGACGGTACGTGTGCTCGATCACGGCGGCGGCATGCCTGGTCATCGAGTTTACAAAGTTATGATTTTGCCTCTCCAGACGATTTGTCGGTAACCAGGTAGATGAAGATCCTGTGGGTAAAAGCAGGAGGTCTCGTTCCGCTTGATGTGGGTGGCAAAATACGCAGTTACCAAATAATTCGCGAGCTGTCCCGCAAGCACGAAGTCACGTTATTCACCTTTTATCCAACGCAATTAGACGATAGTCATCATGAGCTTCGCCAGATCCTAAGCAGGGTAGTTTGCGTGCCCCTCCCGCTTCCTGCTTCGCGTAGCCTAGGGGAATACGCTGACTACATCCGCCGCACCTGTTCATTTCACCCCTATACGATGGCCAAGTATTATCGGCCGGAAGTCTTCCGCTCATTTAACCAACTCTTGGAATCAGAGACCCACGATGTATTGGTTTGTGATTTTGTGCATCCTGCGGGCATTATTCCGTGGGACTTTCCTTGTCCCAAGGTTTTGTTCGCCCACAACGTGGAGGCACAAATCTGGCAGCGCTATTATCAAGTCACTCGCAACCCCATTTGGAAGCTTGCGACCTGGCGCGAGTATCGTGCTATGAAGCGGGTGGAGAGATTCTACGTCCAGCAAGCCGATCACCTGCTGACCGTCTCCGAGCCGGACCGGAGGTTCTTCTCGCAATACATCGACCCAAGTAAGATCACAGTGATCTCGACGGGGGTAGATCTAGATTATTTTCAACCGTCGCAGAGTGGCGAAAACCCCAATGCGTTAGTCTTCACGGGATCTATGGATTGGCTACCCAATGACGACGGGATCCGTTATTTTCTCAATGAAATCTTGCCTCGTGTCCGCCGGTACGTTCGAGACGTCAAGCTCTCGATTGTCGGCCGACGTCCATCCGGCAACGTCAAAGCACTTGCCCGGGACAAGGGCGCCGAGGTGACGGGACGCGTTCAGGATATACGTCCTTACGTCCGTCAGGCCTCGGTCTACGTTGTGCCCTTGCGTGTGGGTGGTGGTACCCGTCTGAAGATCTTTGAAGCAATGGCCATGGGCAAAGCGATCGTCTCAACTTCGATCGGGGCAGAAGGTCTTCCGGTGACGAACGGCGAAAATATTGTTATCGAGGATAACCCGGAACGATTCGCTCTCAGCGTCGCGAGGCTGCTCAACGATCCAGCAGCTCGAGCCCGACTGGGCCTAGCGGCACGACAGATGGTGGAGGAAAGATATAGCTGGAGAGCCGTGGCCGCCGAATTCGATTCGGCGCTGGAGAAGGTGCTGGCCAAAAATGTCTACAAGCAATCTCATAAATGTCTCAACAGAATCAACCCGCAGCCGAGTTGAACCATGCCGAGGAAGTTGACGGCGTAGCGTTCCCAGCGGCTGGTGAGCCGGCGGAAGTTTTTCAGCCAGGCAAACAGCCGCTCGATTTTCCAGCGGCGCAGTGGCCGTCCATCTTGCGTGCGCTGGCATTTCTTCTTCCGGAGGGGCAATCAGCTCGACCCCTGGTTCGCGTCGCAACCCTTCGTCCAGCGGGTCGCTGTCGTAGGCCCGATCCCCGAAACTGGTCGAAGACACGCTCCGCCAGCGCCACGTCGCTGCCGTGCCGGAACGCATGATCGTTTTGCCGCGACCCGACGCGCATCAGATCGGCATCTGAAAAAGATTGACCTCCTGTTTTTTAAGTCAGGTCGAGGACTGTCAAGTATCCCCGTACCGGCTGAGTATTCAATTGACCCCCTGCGTGTAGGAGTTGAGAGCGTCAATGTTGGGGCCAGGGTCTGTACCATCGCTAGCAGTCCTTTTAAAGGGGCTGCTTGAGGAGAGGCGGTAATCCCCGAGAAAACCATTTTTCAGATTGACGTAGCCGACACCGGCCTGATTTTGCGGGTACCGGTTAGGCATGGTGATTCCGCTCGGAGTGATTCCGCTCGGCCATGACGGGGTCTGGTGGATCGCCATACCTCCTGGGATCAGGTTGCCGTAAAAAAAGTATGGCGACCAGCACGCCTCGAATCTGCGCAGTGGGCTGCCCTGGTTGGTGGCGCAATTCGTTGTGCTTCCCGCTGACCACGGACCGTAGTAGCCGGCTACGAAGATGTTGTCGTAAATAAGAATGTTCGGCTGGTGCGGCGTCGTAGGTCCGCCCAAAATCAACATCCCCGAGTTCTTCGCGGTTCCCTCAGCCGCGGTGGCGACCACAAACGTATTGTGCCGCAAGGTTACGTTCTTCAGGATGTCTGTGGAGGGCGCACCCTGCCCGGTCGAAATCTGATTGTAGTACTTTTGGCACATGTAGCATGTTGCATACGCCAGGTTTTCGAAAAGGTTGTCGTGAACGGAATCGCTGTTGCCCGCGGTGGCATAAACACCATTGTCGTTGGCAAGGTTCGCAATCTGCAGTCCCTGTCCACCGCTAATCATGTGGTTATAGCGAATGGTTACATGAGTGACGAAGCAATTCGGACATAGATTTTGGGTGCCGGAGACTTGGCTTTTAGGGGTCAGTAGAATGTGAGTTCCAACCTGCGAGAAACCTCCCCAGACATTCTCCATGATGTTTCCCTCAAGCAGAACTCGCGTCCCGTTTTTCATCTCGAAGTGATTTTTCACGGCAAACTTAATTCCGATGAAGCTCGGGTCGGCAGGGTTCCACATCATCGGCTTGTAGAAATGATTGCGGCGAATTTCCCAGTCCCCAGGGGTATCTACCGACGTACCACCGCCAAGCAGAATGTTTTCGCCGGAGGCTTCGAGAAAGTTATTGACGATTTTGAAAGTTCCAGCACTGCTGCTGTCGTTGCCCCCCGTGATCGCCTGAGCATCGGAGCACGATCCTGTAACAGCAACGCAGTGAAAATCATTCAAGTAGGAGTCAATGACAGCCACGTTGTGCGCATTGTTCAGTTGGACGGCGCGGGTGCTGTCGTCTTTGGCCGTACCGTGCATCCACGTACGATCAAAGATGATCTTGGATCCTCCGGTAGTCCGCGCCAACACGTAGACTACTCCGCCTCCGACAGGACGCGTGATCTCCAGTCCGATCAGGCGATAGTGGTCGCCGGAAAACGTCATCGGGAGATCGCCGGGGCTAACGATAATCTTTGCCAGACGACTGGTGGAGGGGACTCCACCCGCTGGACAGGGATACGCGGGGCGGCTCGGCAGGGAAGTGACTTTGGCCCAACAAGGTGTCATGCGGATTCCTTCAGCCGGCAACCCCGAATTTGGCGTATTCGTGCGAATGGTGATCCAGTGATTGTCATCGCAGTGTTTCGCCGGGAAAGTAAGCACGTTACCTCTGTAGGATGCACCAGCCTGTAACATCAAGGTCTGTCCGCAGACGGCATTGTTGATATAGCTTTGGAGATTCGCCCCAGCGGGAATTGAAATCACCGGTCCCAGCGAAGGGGTGGCAGACAGTGCCGTGAAGAAGCACGACGTCGGCAAATTTGCGGGGCCGTCGGTCTTGGCACCTGCGAAGTTAACCACGTTTCCGAAATTGCAGTATCGATTATCCGCCGCTGCACTACAGGTCAGCACTGTCCCAAAGAAAAGCGTCAGCATGAAAGCAATTTGTGTCAACAATCGAGATCTCATTTTTTCTCCCCGGGTTTTTAGGAACTAGAAAACTAGATGGTCACGCACGTGGCTGGCGAAACCAGGGCGCGTTTCAAGCTAGTGCGACAACTACTAGACGAGGCGACGCAAACGAAGAAACCGCAAGGCGAAGCGAAGAACTATAGGTAAAGACCTGAGACGAACTGCAGGTAAACACCTGAGACGAACTGCAGGTAAAGACCTGAAAATGCCCGACGAAGTTACGTACGACGTGGCCGCATCCTAAGGCCACGCGAGACCTGAAATCAAGATGAAACTTTGCACAGCGAAAATAATTAGTGCATCGACTCTGATCCAAAAATCAAGATTTGTATCGCATTAGAACGCATGCCATCCGGAACCAGTTGATCAGCTCGACGAATTTTTTTCCCGTGCGGGTGGGTTGTCGAAGCCGATACCCGAGCCGAAACTGAAACCGGCGGTAGGCTTGTCAAGGGGGTAAAGTCTGGGAAAAACTCGTAAGTGACTCTGCGTATGGAGAATATATTCTGGATTGTGCATTTGACGCAGGATATGAAATACAGTAGCATCTCCGCGTTAGGCGCATGGTCTCCCGAATATGTTTTCGGTATTCGGAGATCATTCGAGTTAACGCGGAGGTGTGCGCGATGTGGTTTAGCCGACGGTACGACACGAAATTGGCGAAGGGAGGGCTGGCATCTGTGGTCTTAGCCGCACTGATTGGCCTCTATCACGCCCTAATCGCCCTGTTGGATGCGATAGCCCGAAAAGATACGGCAGTTGAATATGCGGCAAAGCTGAAACCTATTCTTGCCTCATGGTGGCTTCCCGTGGTCTTTTTTGTTGGCGGAGCGGTGATATTGATAGTGGATTTTGAAAGACGGCGCAGGAGCAGTGTCGGACAACTACGCCCGCATTTACATTGCTCACCCCTTCAATCGATGGGGGTTTACCACCTGATTCCTAATGGCATTGGAATAGGAGTAATCGTGGGAAATGACGAAACTCGGTTTCAAACGACGGCACACAATCTGCGGGCGAACATTGCGTTCCGTCACTCTCTTGGAGACACTCGACAGATTAATCCAGGCGTATGGATAGACAATAAACGTGCGCCAAACGGGACTATTGTTGAGCATTTCAGCGAATCGGTTTCTCTCGGGATGGGAGAGCAACGCATCCTGCTATTGGTGATATGGCCGAACAATTGGACTGGCGCAGCATCAGAGTTTGAACCCAGTGCCCGGCAATTCGGCGGTCATCCGCTTGAGTACGGCGAGTGGTCAGTTGATATGGTTTTCAAAGCTGACAATGCAGAACAG
>QIAR01000082.1 GCA_003225595.1 Acidobacteriota bacterium
GAAGCTCCGAGATCTCCGCCGGGTATTGTCCCACCCTGTCGCATTAGAGCAATGCCGGGATTTTTTCCTCCGTTTTCCGAAAATCGAGCCGGTGCCCTTTTACGATACGGCGGGAAGCGTGAAGCACGTTATCGAGAAAGGCTTGCGCGATGCAGCGGGAATTGCCGGGCGGCAGGCTGGCGGCGTATACGGTGGAAAGATTCTTAAGGCCGGAATTGAAGATGATAAACGCAACTTCACGCGATTTTTCCTGATCCGTAAGACGAAGCGCGTTCTGACTGGCGCTAATAAGACCTCAATCGCTTTCAGCGTGAAGAACGTCCCAGGTGCGTTGTTCAAAGCTCTGAGCGTGTTTGCACTTCGCGACATCAGCCTGAGTAAGATTGAATCACGGCCTATGCGAGGGCGTCCTTGGGAGTACGTTTTCTATGTCGATATCCTTCGTGGCGAAGATGAAGCTGCCCGCAATGCGCTTCATCACCTGGGGGAAGTGGCCGACCTGGTGAAGATCCTAGGAATTTATCGCGCCGCGTGATTCGCCAACCCTTCAACGGAGCTGCGCATTCACTACGACCGGGTTGTTAGAGGGGGAAGCTTGGGATCTATGATCTCTCCAAATTCACTCCCAAATAAGACCTCCCGTAGCGGCTTTTGGTCATCTGACTAGGCTATTTTGAGAGAACCCTTGAATGCACCTTTGTGATGGTTACAAATCCACGCGAAAGGTTTAAAATCCAACACCCTGCGGAGATCCAACCAGTTAGACTGAATCTTTCCGCAAGACGTCATCATCCAAAACTTGAGCGAGTTACACTCAAGGAGAAACATGGCACAGCCGTCGCGCCCGGAGCGCACCCCGAAAACGAAGGACACCCCACAGGAAGAACGTTCCCTGCCGGTTCTTCCGGTGCGGGATACGGTCCTCTTCCCCCATGCGGTTTTACCCTTGACCGTAGGCCGGGAAAGTTCTGTCCAGTTGATCAATTCTTTAGGCGAAGACAAGACCATCGTGGTTGTGGCGCAGCGGGAGGCCCGTGTCGACTCCCCCCAGCCGACTGACCTGTACACCGTTGGCACGCTGGCGGTGGTCCACAAGGTCGTCAAGATGCCCAACCAGAGTCTCTTCGTCTTTGCGGAAGGCCTGGAGCGGGTCCGGCTAACGGAGTTCACCCAATTGACGCCCTTTATGCGGGGCCGCGTAGAGCCCGTACCTGAATCCATTCCGCCCAAGGGCTCCGAGGTGGAGGCGCTGCAGCGCAACGTTCTGACACTTTTCCAGCAGATCGTTGCCGGGTCGCCGACGCTTTCCGACGAGCTCTCGACAGTGGCGATGAACATCGAAGAGCCCGGCCGGCTAGTGGACTTCATTGCCTCGTCACTGCCGTCACTTTCCACTCCCGACAAGCAGGACACGCTGGAAACCACCGACGTACGCGTGCGCTTGGAAAAGATCAATCATCATCTAGCCAAGGAGCTTGAAGTCCAGCAACTGCGCAACAAGATCCAGTCAGAGGTGCAGGATCGGGTGCAGCAGACGCAGCGCGAGTATTACCTGCGCGAGCAGATGAAGGCCATCCAGAAAGAACTGGGTGAGCAGGATGAAGGCCAGCGCGATATTGAAGAGCTAAGGCAGAAGATTGAAGCTGCTGGTATGCCTGATGAAGTCAAGAAGGAGGCATTGAAGGAACTGGGCCGACTTTCGCGCATGTCACCCATGGCCGCCGATTACTCCGTCACTCGTAATTACATTGAGTGGCTTGCTGTACTGCCGTGGGCTAAGACCTCGGGCGGCGAAGTGGATATCAACAAGGCCAAAGAAATCCTCGATGCAGATCATTACGATCTGCAGAAAGTCAAGGATCGCATCCTGGACTACTTGTCCGTCCGCCGTCTCAAACCCAGCATGAAGGGGCCGATCCTGTGCTTCGTGGGCCCTCCGGGTGTGGGCAAGACTTCGCTGGGCAAATCCATCGCTCGCGCTCTCGGGCGCAAGTTCGTCCGCATTTCCCTCGGTGGGGTACACGACGAGGCCGAAATTCGTGGTCACCGGCGCACTTATATCGGAGCGTTGCCTGGACAGATTATTCAGGGCATTCGCCGCGCCGAAACCAAAGACCCTGTCTTCATGCTGGACGAAGTCGATAAGGTGGGGCGCGATTTCCGCGGCGATCCGGCGTCCGCATTGCTGGAAGCGCTCGATCCCGAGCAGAACATTTCTTTCCGCGATAACTATCTGGATGTGACATTCGATCTTTCGAAAGTGTTGTTCATCACTACAGCCAATATGCTGGATCCGGTCGCAGAGCCGCTTCGCGATCGCATGGAAATCATCGAGCTGCAGGGTTACACCGAAGAGGAAAAAGTTCACATCGCAGTCCAGTATTTAGTTCCGCGCCAGATCGAGGAAAACGGCATTACCAAGGAGCAAATCGAGTTCCCCGAAGAAGCGATCCGCTACGTTATTCGTCACTACACGCATGAAGCCGGGGTTCGTAACCTGGAGCGCAATATCGGCACCATTTGCCGCAAGCAGGCGCGCCGCTTGGCGGAAGGAAAAACCGAGCCGCTGATCGTCACCAAAGAGGTGGTGCAGGAGTTTCTTGGGGGCATCAAGATTCGTACCGAAGGCGAAATCGCCGAGCGCACGAAGCGGGCAGGTGTGGCCGTCGGTCTGGCCTGGACTCCGGCCGGTGGCGATGTTCTGTTCGTCGAAGCCAATAGTATGAAGGGCAAAGGCACCTTCACCATGACCGGGCAGATCGGTCAAGTGATGCAGGAATCGATGCAGGCCGCCCTTACATGGGTGCGGTCGAATGCGGCCCAGCTCGGGATCCCGGAGAATTTCTTCGCCGATCACGACATCCACATGCACGTCCCTGCCGGCGCCATCCCTAAAGACGGGCCGTCCGCCGGCGTGACTATGGCGACCGCGCTGGTGTCGCTGCTAACGGAACGTCCTGTGCGGCCCTATACCGCGATGACCGGTGAAATCACACTGAGCGGGAACGTGTTGCCGGTTGGCGGCATCAAGGAAAAGGTTTTGGCGGCCAAGCGCGCCGGGGTGCGCGACGTGATTCTCCCGGCGGAAAACAAGATGAACGTAGACGAGGATCTGACTCCCGAGCAACTCGAAAACCTCAACGTGCATTACGTGAAGAGGATTGATGAAGTGCTCGAGATCGCATTGCCCTCGACCCCGCGTGAGGAGAAACAAGATGCCGAGGAGCGGGAAAAAGTGCTCACGCAGCCGGTGGCTTAGATTGTTTGCTCACAGTCTGCGGAAGCGTTCAGATGAAATTAACCTTGTGAACGTTCTTGTTTACGATGAAGATGCGAACATTGTTGCTCTTGGGATCAGCGGGGAAGAGAAAGAACCCGGGTTTCTGAGGATTGTAGGCCTCGCTCGTGCCAACCAGTTTTTCACCATCTTTGAAGAGGATCTCGATTTTCCTGCCGTGCCGCTGGCCTTCCATTGACCTGGATTCCTGGTGTTCGCTATTGCCGGCGAAATCCTTAACAAAGAAAACTGCTTTGAGATCCTTCACGGCCACCTCTGTTCCCCGCTGTTGGAGCGGGTCTTCTTCAGGCAAAATGCGGAATGAGGGTTTCAGCGTTGAGAAATCGTAAATATAGCCCTTCTCTCGACGACCATCCAGGTAGGCGACAATCGCCTTATTCAGTTGGTGAGCTTTTGGAGGGGTCGCCATCTGGCTGCAAGCGTGTGCAGGCAAATGCTAACAGATTTGGGTGAGCACTTGCTCTATCGACGCCGGGCTGCGAATGGTCCCTCGCGGCCATTTATAATCCCCCTTCGGCTTCGGCAGTTAAAAAGGGCAATCTATTGCTGGATTTCTTAGGCGACTTACGGCGCACTCATATGTGTGGGGTCCTGCGCTCCTCTGATGCCGGCAAAAAAGCCGTGCTCATGGGATGGGTAAACCGGCGCCGCGACCTCGGCAATCTCGTCTTCATCGACGTGCGCGACCGTACTGGCGTGACCCAGGTCGTCTGCAACAAGGAGCTGAACCCGGCGATTCACGAGAAAGCCAGCCGCCTGCGCAACGAGTACGTCATTGCCGCCATCGGCACGGTCAAGCAGCGCGAGCCGAATACGATCAATAGGAATATTCCGACGGGCGAAATTGAACTGGTCGCGGAAGAGCTGCGCATCCTGAACGAAGCCAAACAGCCACCGTTTCTTCCCGGCGACACCGTGCTGCCGAACGAAGAACTTCGTCTTAAATACCGCTATATTGATCTGCGCCGTGACGCCATGCAGTTCAATCTCGAGCTGCGGCACAAAGTTGCGATTGCGATTCGCAGCTATCTCTCATCGCAAGGCTTCTTCGAAATCGAGACGCCCTTCATGACGCGCTCCACGCCCGAGGGGGCGCGCGATTACCTCGTTCCCAGCCGGGTGCAGCCGGGATCTTTCTATGCGCTGCCGCAATCGCCGCAACTGTTCAAGCAGATTCTGATGATCTCGGGCTGCGACAAATACTTTCAGATTGTGCGCTGCTTCCGCGACGAAGATCTGCGAGCCGACCGCCAGCCAGAATTTACCCAGATCGATCTGGAGATGTCTTATCCGCAACCAGAGCGTGTCTGGGAGGTCGTCGAAGGCTTTCTTTCTGCTGCTTTCAAGACCGCCGGCTACGAGATTAAGACGCCGTTCCCGCGCATGAGCTATGACGAAGCGATCCGCCTGTACGGCAGCGACAAGCCCGATATGCGCCTGCCCGCGATGAACGATGTGCGAGAGGCGTTCACGGCGGAAAACTTTCAGGCCCTTGCCGTGAATCCGAACCTGCCGGTCATGGCGATCCGCATCCCGAAAGTTGGCGAGCTTTCGCGCAAAGAGCGCGACGAAATCAAGCCGCTCTTCACTGGGAAGGGCAACGCCAAGCTGTTTGAAGATTTCAAGCGGCTGGAGAAGTCGTTCCCGGACTCTGCCGCGAAGATTCGCGCGAAGAGCAGCGCTGAAACTGACGACCTGATCGTTATAGTTGCGGGCGACGACAAACTGGCCGAGCATCCGTCCGAAGGCGGCGTGAAACCTGAGGTCAAACAACACGATCATGCGGTCTACACCGCCGCGGGCTTGTTGCGTGTTGCGCTGGCGCAGAAATACGCCTCTAGGCATCGACTTTTTGAGAAGACTGGCAATGCGTCTGTGGATTTCCGCTTTCTCTGGGTTACCGATTTTCCCATGTTCGAATGGGACGAGGAAGGCAAGCGCTGGGCGGCTGCGCATCATCCATTTACTTCGCCGCACGAGCGCGACATGGAGAAGCTATCCGGAGGACTAGATGCTGCGGAAGACCCTAACTCGCCGCTTGCAGCAGTACGGGCGCTGGCCTACGACGTAGTGCTGAACGGCACTGAACTGGGCTCGGGCTCGATCCGTATTCACCGTCAAGACATTCAGCGCAAGATTTTCCACGCGCTTGGCATGACCGAAGACGAAGCCCGCGCCCGCTTTGGATTCTTTCTCGAGGCGCTAGAATACGGCACGCCGCCTCACGGCGGTATTGCGCTTGGCCTCGACCGCATCGTGATGATCCTTGCCGGCGCCGAGAGCCTGCGCGAAGTGATTCCGTTTCCGAAGACGGCGCGGGCTGTTGACCTGATGGTGGATGCGCCGACTCCGGTGAGCGAGGCGCAATTGAAGGAGCTGGGGATACAGATTCGCAAGGCGAGGGAGTGAATTTGGTGAGAGCGGGTAGACCGTTCCGTATAGCCGCGGCTGCTGCAGGGGCTGTTGTGTTTCTGGGTGTGGGCGGATGGTTTTTCCTGCAACACTCGCTCCAACTTGCGTTTTCGCCGACCGCTTTCAAAGCGGTGGAGACGGTCTTCAAGAAAGCGGTATCCGACATCGTTGTACTGAGGAGACAGGACCAAACGAGAACACTGCCTCCGAATGGTTACGCAGTTGCCTACGAAAAAGATCCGGCGGGCTTTCAAGCAGACGCTAAACTCGCAGATACATGGATGAGCGCGATATCATTGGCGGAAGCAGTTTTCAACCACGGGCCGGACGGAAACTGGGTTCGAAGGGCTGACGACATTCGGACCGTCACAACCGACCACCGCACCGATGCTTGGGGTCATCCGTTCTGTGTGCTTCGGCGGGAGCATGTCCTCGCGGTTGTCAGCGCTGGCCCGGCTGCTCCCACTGTGCCGAATTGCAAGGACATTTCGATCAAGGCTTCCGAACTGGCGCAGCTCCCTCATCGAAAGCTCCTTGAGACTCCCGGCGGAGCTTTGCTCTTGGTAACAGAGAAGGCATACTGAGCGGCCATGCCCGTCAAGGATTCCACACAGCGCTTCTCTTCTCGCGTCGAAGACTACGTCCGCCATCGTCCTGGATATCCGCCACAGATCATCCAACTTCTGAAGACCGAGTGCGGACTCACGTCCGATTCCGTCATCGCCGACGTCGCCTCTGGCACGGGAATCCTCACTCGCATGTTTCTTGACCATGGCAACCGTGTCTTCGCGGTGGAACCGAATGCTGAAATGCGCCAGGCGGGGGAACGGCTACTGGCAGCCCATCCAAATTTCATCAGCGCCGATGGTACGGCCGAGGCAACAACTCTGGAAGATCACTGCGTCGACTTCGTCATCGCTGCCCAGGCTGCACACTGGTTTGATCGCGATAGAGCACGACGCGAGTTCGTGCGTATTCTCAAACCGGGCGGCTGGTGCGTGCTCATCTGGAATGAGCGCCGCACCGACTCGACTCCTTTTCTCCGGGAGTACGAAAAGTTATTGCTCACCTACGGTACCGATTACAAAGAAGTGCGGCACGAGCGTACTACGGCTAATATCGATATCTTCTTCACGCCTTCGCCATTCAAGAGCCGCGTTTTTGAAATGCGCCAGGAATTTGATTACGCCGGGTTTCACGGCCGCCTGCTATCGTCCTCTTACATCCCGCAGGTGGGACACGCCAATTACGCACCGATGTTGAAAGAATTGGGAAGAATTTTCGATGTGTATCAGGTCCACGGACGCGTAGGACTTGAATACGACACGCGGGTTTACTACGGGCAGCTAACGAAAAAGCTAACCACAGAGGACACAGAGGATCATTGAGAAACAGCTTGGTGAAAAAGCAGGAATCTGGCTGCTTCAGAGAATCTGATGAGAAACGTGGCGACCCGCGCCCACAGGGAGGAACCTTGCCCGACGAAAAAACATATCACATGTCCTCGGAGGACTTGCGCCGCCATGGCCACGCGGTCGTGGACTGGATTGCCGACTACTACAAGCGTATTGAGACACTGCCGGTGCTCTCGCGCGCCGAGCCGGGCCAGATCCGCGCTTCACTGCCGCCCAATGCTCCTGCAAAGGGCGAATCGTTCGAGGCCATCCTGCGAGACGTCGAGAAGCTGATTTTGCCTGGAATCACGCATTGGCAGTCGCCAAATTTCTACGGCTTCTTTCCTTGCAACGCTTCTGGGCCGGCGCTTCTAGGCGATCTGCTGTCCTCAGGCCTGGGCGTGCAAGGGATGCTCTGGGCTACCAGTCCAGCTTGCACGGAACTTGAGACGCACGTACTCGACTGGCTGGTGCCGATGCTTGGCTTGCC
>QIAR01000092.1 GCA_003225595.1 Acidobacteriota bacterium
TCGCCCTGTCCAGTGTCGCCGTGGGGCAGGACAAGGCAGCCGCCCAGGAGGTCATCGCCAAGGTAAGGGAAGCGGCCAGCACTCTGTCGAAGACGGGTGACTTGGCACAGTTTAACCAGAAACAGAGTCCGTGGGTGTGGAAAGACACCTATATCTTCGTCGAGGACTGCGACAAGAAGGTCGTTGCGGCTCACCCCATCAAGCCGGAGCAAATAGGCCAAGACCTCATGTCGATCAAGGACACCAGTGGAAAGAACCTGTACCAGGAAGGCTTTTGCGATGCAGCGAGGAAGCCTTCCGGCGTCTGGCTCGAGTATCGGTGGCCGAAGCCCGGCGAGAAGGAGGGCTCCCGCAAGATCAGCTATTACTTAAGTGCCGAAGGAACCCCGTACGTGGTGGCCGCCGGGATCTATGACGACAAGGCAACCATCGCCGAGCTGTCGAAGCTGACCAGCAAGTAGCTGGGGGCCGACCCCGACATGGCCACTGGGCTCCATGAAAATGCCGTCTAAGGGCAAGCAAGAGGTATTTCTATTTTTGGGTGGCTCGGCCTTGGTGGCGGTTGGGTGATGCGGCTCCTGAGGGAAGTGCAGCGATCAAGTTGGCGCTTTGACTGAGCCGATGCTGCAACGTTGAACATCTCCGCAAAAACGGCCGGAAAACAAGAGTGCGCTTTCCGCAATAGCCTTCACGTCATCTAAGAAGGCCCCTCAGGATGTCAGCCTCCGAGATATGACGCGAATTAAAGGGACATTACAATAGAAAGTGCTGGCATTTAAGCCAGGATTCACTTAACCCAGGATTTACATAACTCGGGATTCTAGGCGGCTGCTGAAAAACTCCGAAAAGCAGATTCCTCACCGGCTGAAAGCCGATTCGGAATGACAAGAATATGGGGCTTAATGGTACCCCTCGGCTTCCCCTTCGACTTCGCTCAGGGCTTCGGCAAGACAGGGCAGGCTCGAAATTGTGCCCTTCCCAAAATATGTGGTGACCGGAGTTTTTCAGCGGCCTGCTAGAGCAAGCAGGAGAGCAATCATGAACACGGATGTGAAGACGGTGACCCGGGAGCAGCACACGGCACCTAAGGGGATCAAACTGCCCATCTACATGGATAACCACGCCACCACGCCGGTAGATCCCCGAGTCCTGGACGAGATGCTGCCCTTCTTCGTGGAAAAGTTCGGCAACGCTGCCAGCCGGAACCATGCCTTTGGGTGGGTAGCCGAAGCCGCGGTGGAGCAATCCCGCGAGAGCATTGTTAAGCTGATTGGCGCCACTGCGAAGGAAATCATATTCACTTCCGGCGCCACCGAAAGTGACAACCTCGCCATCAAGGGCGTGGCCGAGATGTACAAAGAGAAGGGCAACCACATCATCACAGCGGTTACAGAACACAAGGCGGTGCTCGATGCCTGCCAGCGCCTGGAGAAGTATGGATACCGCTTGACCTATCTCCCAGTGCAGAAAGACGGGCTTATCGATCTTGACGATCTGAAGGCAGCGATTGACGACAAGACGATCCTGGTGACGATCATGGCGGCCAACAATGAGATCGGTGTGCTGCAACCCATCGCGGAGATTGGGAAAATCTGCCGTGAGCGTGGTGTACTTTTCCATACCGATGCAGCGCAGGCCGTCGGCAAAGTTCCGATAGAGGTGAACAAGCAGAATATCGACCTGGCGTCGATCTCGGGACACAAGTTCTACGGTCCAAAAGGGGTGGGTGCATTGTACGTGAGGCGCAAGAATCCACAGGTGCAGATTTCCGCGATCATTGATGGTGGTGGTCACGAGCGCGGCATGCGGTCGGGCACGCTGAATGTGCCGGGAATTGTGGGCTTGGGCAAGGCCTGCGCAATCGCCTGGGAAGAATTGCAGCAAGAAGGAGGTCGCATGGCTGGCCTGCGCAATCGCCTGAAGGACAGCATTATGAACCGCCTGGACGAGGTATACATCAACGGTTCTATGGAGCACCGTCTGCCGGGCAACCTGAACGTTAGTTTTGCCTATGTCGAAGGGGAATCGCTACTTATGGGCATCAACGATGTGGCAGTCTCGAGTGGTTCGGCTTGCACTTCGGCAACACTGGAACCGTCATACGTACTCAAAGCGCTGGGCACCGGCGATGACTTGGCGCACAGCTCGATCCGTTTCGGTATCGGCCGGTTCAACACTGAGGCTGAAGTCGACTACGTGGGCGACCGGGTAGTGGAGACGGTGCAGCGATTGAGGGAACTGTCGCCACTTTATGAGATGGCGAAGGAAGGTGTCAACCTGAAGAAGGTGCAGTGAGCGGCGGAGTAGGCTTGTGCTCGAACGCGGGAGCTTTCCTTTCGGCGCTCCTGGATTCGTTTTGGGAGCACGTTTCTAAGGGGAGAAAGTCGGAACACTAGGAATTGCCGATTTCGGAGGTCAGATTTCAGAGTTAAAAACTAAATTGCAGTTTCTAAATTTCCGGTTTTTAGTTTCCAGTTGAGAGATCTTGCAAAGTTTTGAGGAGAGAACATGCGGAAAGATCTGACATGGGACGACGTAGACGATATTGGCATCCTTCTTTCAGAAAAGCATCCCGAAGTTGATCCCTTAAGGGTGCGCTTTACCGAGTTACACGGCTACGTGACAGAACTGCCAGAGTTCAAGGACGATCCCAAGAAATCCAATGAGGTAAAGCTCGAAGCAATTCAGATGGCCTGGCACGCAGAATTTCTAGACCGGACACAAGGCTAAGGTTCTCCTACTACACGGCCGTGTTCGAAGTGATCACAGACTGACCGTTCCGCTGTATCGAGGTTCTTATCCGGCAACTAGAGGCGCTGGTTCTTCCACGCTGGCCTCGCGCAGGAATTTGGCTGCTTCTTCGGGGGGTGTGGGATTGATATAGAACCCCGTACCCCACTCGAATCCTGCCGTTTTCGTCAGCTTCGGCATGAACTCGATATGCCAGTGGTAGTGATCGTTGGTCGGATCCTGCACCGGCGAGGTGTGGATGACGAGGTTGTAGGGCGGATTGTCGAGCACGCGATCAGCCTTGGTAAGCAGGTTCTTAAGCGCATTGGCGAGGTTTTCGAACATGTGTGAAGATGAGTTTTCGAAAGCCGACTCGTGCCGCTTGGGCAGAATCCAGGTTTCAAACGGAAAGCGCGGAGCGTAAGGGGCGAGAGTGAGGAAGTCCTCGTTCTCGGCGACTACACGGACGACGCTGTCCGTCTCCTGCCGGATGATGTCGCAGAATACGCAGCGCTCTTTGTAGAGGTAGTACTGCTTGGCGCCTTGCAGTTCTTCGACCACGTAGATGGGAAGAATCGGCAGGGCGATGAGCTGCGAGTGTGCGTGCTCCAGCGAGGCGCCTGCTGCTTCGCCATGGTTCTTGAAAATGAGGATGTACTTGAACCGGCGATCTTTCTTCAGGTCGAGGATGCGATCACGGAAGGTCCACAGGACATCCTCGATGCGCTTGGGCGGCAGCGTGGCCAGGCTGGCATTGTGGTCTGGGGTCTCGATAATGACCTCATGCGCCCCGATCCCGTTCATCTTGTCGAACATACCTTCGGCCTGGCGGTTCAGGTTTCCCTCAATGCCCAGCGCTGGAAATTTGTTGGGCACGACCCGGACCGTCCAACCTGGGGTATCACGTTGCGGCGGTGGGCCGCCGTTAGGGTTGGGGCGGTAAGCCTGTATTTCGGGTGGAGTCTTATTCTCGTTGCCGTAGCAGAAGGGGCAGAAGCCACCCCTAATTTTCATTCCCTCCCGAACGAAATCGGTGGGCCGCTTGGCGCGGTCGGTTGAGATAATTACCCAGCGTCCGACGATGGGGTCTTTTCTAAGCTCGGGCACTCAAGCGAATCCTTTCCTCGGAAGGCGCGAATTATCTATTTTACGGCATGTAAGATTCTTGAACACCTCAAACTGTGGCTGGGACGGGCGTTCGTCATAATACACGGTGACTACGTCAAAGCGCCACTGCGGAATGGTGGGGAGCCGGGCGAGATAATGGCGGGCGACGGCGGCCAAGGCGCGCTGCTTATCGCCATCCACGGCGGTTTGGGCGGGTTTGACATCACGCGTAGTGCGAGTCTTGACCTCGATGAAGCAGAGCACGTCCTTGTCCCAGCCGATGAGGTCGATTTCGCCGCGCCGACGCGGCGAGCGGAAATTGCGAGCGACCATGATGTAGCCCAGGTGGCGCAAATAGAAATACGCGTCTTCCTCTCCCCGACGGCCGGTGCGCTGACGGGCGGGGCTGCCATCAGGAGAAAGCATTCTTTCCGCCAGCCAGTCGAGTAAACGGATGGTAACGCGGGTTAGCCGAGCCAACACGAGAACAGCTCCATGCTTCGGACCCATGCCCAGATCTGGGGCATCCAATACCAAATTGTAGAGTGCGGGTTGCCGCAAGGGGGTGACGGCGGTCACAACTGGAAAATCTTAAGGGCCGGAAGTATTCTGCCGATTTGCATCAGAAATTGGTTTAACCGCAAGATTCGGATATCGCTTGGCTGAGGCAGTCCTTAAACTTCCTCATTATGACGACCAGTGCGATATTCAATCAGCCAGCGCCTACGGAGTGGGCAATGTCGAGTGAGCAAAGGTGGTGGAACGCGGTTCTGGCACGGGATGCCGGGCGCGACGGTGAGTTCGTGTTCGCCGTGTCATCTACCGGCGTGTACTGCCGTCCATCATGTCCGGCGAAGCGGCCTCGGCGTGAGAATGTCACGTTTTTCCACCGGCCCGAAGAAGCCGAAAGGGCGGGCTATCGCGCCTGCTTGCGGTGCCGGCCGAAAGCCATCAACGGGAACGCTCAAGCGGAGATGGTGAAATCCATCTGTCGTTACATTGAGCAGCGTCTGGACGAGCCGCTGACACTGCAACGGCTGGCCAACGCATTCCACCTGAGCCCGTTTCATCTGCAACGGACATTCAAAGCTGTACTCGGCATCACGCCCCGAGCATATGCGGATTCCTGCCGTCTCACGTCGCTCAAACGCAATCTGCAGGCCGGGCATAGTGTGACTCGCGCCATGTACGATGCCGGCTACAGTTCCAGCAGCCGGCTTTATGAACGCACGGCTTCGCAGCTTGGGATGACCCCGGACAAGTACCGCCGCGGCGCGATTGCGGCATCGATCCGGTACACGTGTACAGATTCCCTGTTGGGCCGCATGCTAGTGGCGGCAACCGAGAAAGGAATTTGCGCAATCCAGTTCGCCGACTCCGATGATGAGTTGAACGAAGGATTGAAGCGAGAATTTCCCTTTGCGGCGCGCAGGCGTGACGATAATGCCATGCAGCCCTGGACGCAAGCGTTGCTGCAACAAATGGGAGGCCAGACGCTGAATTCGTCTTTACCATTGGATATTCGTGCCACCGCCTTCCAGCGGCGTGTGTGGTCGTATTTGCAATCGATCCCATTCGGCGCCACGCGTTCTTACAGTCAGGTGGCGAAAGCCATCGGCAAGCCGACCGCCTCGCGCGCTGTCGCCCGAGCCTGTGCCACGAACCCGGTCGCGGTCGCGATTCCTTGTCATCGGGTGGTTCGAGAAAGCGGCGAAATGGGAGGATATCGTTGGGGTGTGGAACGCAAGCAGGCGCTGCTCGAGATGGAGCAGCGCTCTGCACGACAGGCGGAATCATAAATACCGACGAGAGTTATTTCTGGAGTTGCTCGTAAACTCTTCGGGCTCGCGACAGCAGATCCAATACGCTGCGCTTTTCCGCCTCTATGTTCCAGTCCGTGTTTGCTTTCGCAGCCTGGGTGAGCCGGTCGATCCAGGCGACGAAATACGCTGCATCTTGTGCGGGGTTCGGCGATGAACCAGCCACCGTGACATAGATTGGACTGGTCGTGGCGTATGGGTACGCGTCGAGCACGGGATATTCAGCTTTCTCACTCCAGGCGCGCAGCAGGCACCAGCCAGTTTCGGAGATCGGCAACGTGCCTTGCACATCGGCAGTTTTGTGATCATCGCCGATTGTCAGATCACGCCTGACTTGTCCGTTACAGACCAATTGCAGGTGATCGATTGGAACGATCGAGCGCAGCCATGCAGTAAACTTCACTTCCTGATTTTCTGCAGGCAATTTCAAATCGTCACCTAGTTGCTTTCCGCCGAGAGTAAAGCCGAGCAACGGGCCGTTGGTAGCGAAGGTTTGTCCTCGTTTCAACGAATTCAGCCAGGGGGTGATGTTGAGCGGCCCGGCGGGGACATTCACGTAGACGCGGTTGAGTCCCACCGGGCCGCGTAAAGAAGCGTAGTTGGCCATGGCATCCGTCCCGGCCGCAGTTGGCAAGTGGAAGCCGCAGTTCAACAGTCGATACCAGACGGTCGCCGTGGACTTGTGATCGCTGAAGCCGAGGACTTCGATGTAATCCACCTTGCCCAGGGCAACATCAACTGGTAACTCATCGGTGAGTGATGCGTCTTTGGCGGGGTCCGGTACCGCATCGAAGGGATGAACGTATCCGACTA
>QIAR01000093.1 GCA_003225595.1 Acidobacteriota bacterium
GGACGGCTCGTCAAGGCACGGGACTTCTCCCGGCGTGCGGTGGATGCGGCCATCCGTGCCGACTCGAAAGAGACTGCCGCCCTTTGGCAAGTGAACGCGGCTTTGCGGGAGGCCGAGTTCGGCAACACAGCAGCCGCGAAGCAGGATGTCGCGGCGGCATTGACGCTGGCTCCGGGCCGGGATGTGAAATTGTTTGCTGCTCTCACGCTGGCACGAATCGGCGAAACCGCTCGGGCCAAGGCGATTGTCCAAGAACTGGAAAAGAGCTACCCGTCACAAACGGTGCTGAAGGTCTACTGGCTGCCAACCGTTAAGGCAGCAATTGCACTGAATGCCAACAATTCCACCCAAGCTCTGGTGTTTCTGGAAGCTGCCGCACCGTACGAATTGGGTAAGCCGTCACAATTCCAGCTAGGGACTCTGTATCCAGCTTACATCCGGGGCCAAGCCCATCTCGTGGCACACAACGGACCTGCAGCCGCTGCTGAGTTCCAGAAATTCCTCAATCATCGCGGTATCGTCCTGAATTTCCCGCTGGGCGCGCTCGCCCATCTCCAACTTGGCAGAGCCTACGCCATGGCGGGCGAGACCGCCAAAACCCGCGCTGCATACCAAGATTTCCTCGCCCTCTGGAAAGACGCCGATCCCGACATCCCCATCCTGAAGCAAGCCAAAGCGGAATACGCAAAGCTGCAGTAGTGGCGCTGAGGACACCGTTCACACCCACCGCTCGGCTATTAATTGACCTGCGTCAACTGTTGCAATCAGGCGATAGCGCTCAGAATGTCAAGGCGCGGGCAGCAATGCCGAGAAGGAACCTGTCGTTCACCGGATGTCCGAGGTTTTGCTTGCATCCAAGATAGCGTTCAGTCGTCAACACGGATGCATGCCCAACAAGAACTGAATCTGCTCAAGTTCGCCGCCACTGGGGTGACACAACTTCGCACACGTTCGTCGCAAATCGTGCGGAGCAATATGATCAAGTCCCACTCGCTGGCAGCACCTTCTGACCACGTACCAGACAACGTTCGGCAAAATGCCTTCACCCCACACGTTTCCAGCCCTGCTGACCGCGCGGAAAATCCTTCCGTCCGTAACAGTTAATTTGTTACGAGTTTTCGCGAACAGGACGGCGTCGAAGTAGCCACCAATTTCCGGTCGCCAGCAGCACAGTGACACCCATTAGCAAAGCTTGGCCAAAATGCAGGCGCGCGATCAGCAACAACGACACCGCTATTCCAATTACACTTAACGCGTGCCCAAATGGTATACGTAGCGCATCCGCCCGCGGTTGGTGTCGTCGTAACTGGATCAGCGCCGCACAGATGCTGATATACATAATCATCGAGGAAGCCGCGGTTATCGCCAGGAGCCACAAGAATCCGCCGGATACAGCGAGCATCCAAACCACTACGGCATAGCAGACGGTAGCTACCGTGGGAGTGTGAAATTGTGGGTGGAGCCGGGCGAGCACCTTCGGGAACTCACCTTCTGCTGCAAGAGAAAATATCAACCGAGGTGCGTCAAGCATGATGCTGGATTCCGCACCGCCGGTCGAGACCAGCACCGCGATTGTGGTGAGGATCCCTCCCGTTGAGCCTACCAGCACGGAAGCGGTGTCTGCGACGGCACGAGCACTGGTGCTGGTGCCTATAGTAGCCACCGTCACGAACTGCAGCAGTGTATATACGGCTATTACAACCAGCAAACCCGCCGCAAGTGCTAACGGCAGTGTACGACGCGGATCCTTTATCTCGCCGCCCGCTATGATGGCGTATTCAAACCCCTGGTATGCAAACATGAGCAGGAGCAATGCATTCAGCCAAGCTCCCCATCCTGGAGCGACAATCTCCTCGCTGTGAATGAGTTCGAAATGCCAGCTGAAGCGTGCGACTCCGAGCACGATAATAAGTGCGAGCGGCAACACTTTGGATACGACTAAGATGTTGCTCAACGTTGCGCCCTTGCGCACGCCAAAATAATTAACTGCGGCTGGGACTCCCACGTATGCCAGCAAGACAACCGCCCGAGTGATCCCATGTCCGGCGGCTGGAATCTCTCCCGCCAGGTACACGATGAACAGGTTCGCGACAGTCGCGCCAGCAGCGATCGTGGATAGCAGCGAAAACCATCCAACCTGTAACCCAACGAAATGCCCGAACGATCTGCGGGCGTAGAGATAAGCGCCGCCAGGCTCAGAAAATTGACCGGCAACTTCCGCCGCCGAAGCCATGATCGATGCCATCACTAGGCCCGCGACAATCATGGCCATGGGACTAGCGCGTCCGAGCAATCGATTGAGTTCGCCAGGCAAGCCGAAGATGCCGCTGCCAATGGTGCAATTGATGACCAGACCGGCCATGGCCCATTGCCCAATCGCTCGTACAAACCCCATAGCGCCGTCACCGTGCGGACCGAATCGGGTTCTTTTAGCACCGGATCGGGTGAGATTCAAGTGAAAGACGGCTTGAAGTGCCAATTGGCATGTGCAGTTTGCGGTTCCGCTACTGCCGCTGAGCCATATTGATGTAATCAGGCCATTTCACTCAGAATCCCATGGTAGGTGCCAAACCAGCAAAAACGAAGATTCCTGCCGTAACATGCTGACGACTCGCCAGCACGTTGTTCACCTCGGCACTTTGCGAAATTCATTCACTGCGAGCACCTCGCTGGTGTGATCGGGATGTTCTCGCTTGACACGGTCTTGGAGAGTCGCTACGTAGTCCGCAAGACTGGCGGATCTGTAGCCGTACATTTCATAAGTACAGTCGCAACCAGGTAACGGACACGGCACACGCTCTGGCTTGAGAGCATTCCTGCGCTGCTGGATTTCCTCTTGAAACTTCTTTTTGCCGAGCACATCAGTTCTGTAAGCCTTTGCCATCTGTCCAGCTTGCCACAGTTATCGGTCCGGGGAAAATGTTCTCTCAGCCCATCGCAGGGCGGGTAGTTCGAAAAAGTGCAACTGTTGTAATCAGATTTCACCAACAACTGAGTGATTTGTGTAATGGCGAGTTGCCCCGTTTTCCTACTGAAGCAGGATAGTTTAGGATCTACTCGCTCACAAGAAGGTTTGTCATCGGTAATGATCCTCCCTCTTTTTGATCGATTGCATTATCCCAGCCTCCGTCAAAGTGCTTACTTGAATCAGGCATGTAGACTGCCGCGAGGACCGCGGAGAAGTGACGCCCGCAATCTTCGAGCATCGCCTCAACGTGTTCCGGATTGTCCTGCAAGTATCCTGCGTCTATGAGTCTGCCGTCGCGCAATAAGACCGCCGTGCGCGCTAGGATGGGTTCGGTCGCGGACTTCTTTTCGTGGTACTCACGCTCCACTTTCATAATCTCCGCCAAGTCAGCAACCGTCAGACTCGGCATGACCGCGAGCATAGCTATCCGGGCAACCGCCAATTGCCTCTCCTTGATTACGTCCTCGTATCGCGTTAGCATCTGTGCTCCTTTCGGGCAGCATTCCGGTCTCTTGTACGCCGCAGCTCACGCTCGCGCAACGCCCCTTTTTAGTGCAGGCTCTGCGAGCCTGTCACGGTTCGTGTCGTGAGTGCTCCTATGCGTGAGTGCTCCTATCGTGGTTCAAAGAGCTACGGGGCTCGGAAAAATCAAGGTTTAGGGGCGGCTTTCACTCCCGCCCCAAGGCGGGGCGGGGAAGGAGAAAAAAGCCGCCCCGTCCGCTCGGACACCGCGAATACCTTCATATATAGGCTTTTACCTGATTAGTTCGCCTCCCTTTCTAGACGAATCTTGGCTCTCTGGCTAGCTCCTCTTGGATAGCCTTGATTTCAGGAAGCTTCTTCGCCACCAGTCTTTCCACAAAGCAGTTCCAGGCCCGACCGCTTGCCTCGTATTCCTCTTTCGTTACTCTGCGTATGCCCTTTTCTTCGTAAACGTGGTACTTTCCGTTGTCTGCTGCGCGGTGGACAGCTTCGATTACCATCGCCCACCACTCCGCCGCTTCATCCCTGTCGGTTGGAGTGCCCTGTTCCTTAAGTTCATTACTCATCAATGCCTAACCTCCGCCAGGATAACGTAATACATTGGGCGCTTGTTGATGGCGGTGAATCGCTGTGCAAATTGGGGAAAGCCGTGCAAAAAAGAGGGCACGAAACGTGACATCACGGCGGTTGCTGTCGGCTCAGGCTGCCCGTGCGTGAGGATGCGCCCGCTTGTATGCGTCCATCATCCGCGCGGTTGACACTTGCGCGTAGACGGGGTTTTTCAGGATGCCTTCGCCCCGGGCTTCTTGCTCCAAAAACGCGTTAGAAAAGGCTTCTGCTGCTTCAACGCTTCCACATCGGCCCTGAGATCATCTGTGACGTCAAGCAGCATTTCAGCGACTTCAACTGCCCGCTCATTGATGTGGGTCAAGATCTTCAGAATGGCTCCGAATGACCGCCAAGCCGAAATCTCGGGAACCTCGCTCACGGAAACCGAAGCCTGTGAGCAACACTAGGAGAAATCCGCCAACGTGCCTACGAGTTGTATGAGCAGCGCGGCAGGGTTGACGGATTCGCCTTGGGCGACTGGTTCCAAGCCGAGGCAGAGATACTGGCAGCGCAGAAGCAACAGAAGGTCAAAGCAGCAAGGGGATCGAAGTAGCTGAGCATGAAGGAAAAATCGACATAACTGCTCATTGCGCTGCTGGTGTTCGGCCCAAGCAAGCTCGGCGTGACATGAAACGAATATTGCTTTCATGGAACAAAGCCCGTGCATGTTTTCTTTACGCTTCGTGTGCAAAACATTGCACAAGGCGAATGTGGTCAAATAACACGCTTGACATTCGTCCTTTTGGATGTAAAGTGCGGTTGCTTCAGCCGGAGTAGCCAGTCCGACTGAACCTGCTTACCATCGCAGAACACCGAAGCGATAGGCGGGCATGGCCGCCCCTGGCGCTGCGCTTGCGTGCCAAAGAGTCATTCAGACTTGTGCGCGATGCGAGAGAAAGGATTGATTTACATGCGGAAAACGATTTGTACATGCGGGGTTCTATTGCTGTTCGCAACTGCCGCTCTGGCCCAGAGCGGCTCGTCGTTTCACCAGCAGGCGCTTTCTTGCGATGACCCGACTGGTATTTTCTGCACCGAGGTCTACCAATCTATCGGGTACAACGGCGCGTACACGGGTCACGACGAGCCTTCGGTGCTGTTCTACTCTGGCGTTTCAGGTTCTGGGAACACAATGGTCTACCTGATGCAATTGCCAAAGGACCCACCAAAACTCCCCAAGCAGGACGGAACTGGAGGAACTTTCAATTTCCAGCTTCATCCTGCATTCTGGGTCAGCATGGCGATGTGCGATGATCAATCGGCGCCGAACCCAGGAGGATCTTCGGTCGGTCCGAATATCCTCTGCACACCGGACAGCGACCTCAACATCTTTGATGGCACAGACTCGACCGCGGCCGATTACATCGGCAAGCACCCCGGCACCGGGTTCATGGAGATGCAATTTTACCCGCCGGGCTGGTTCGTCAGTTGTGACACCACCGACCGCTGGTGCTCGGCGCTGAACATCGACAGCCTTTCGGAAAACCAGAACACTGGAAAAGGCAACAATTCAGCCTGCGGCGGAGCAATTGAGTATGTAAACTTCGCGTTCATCACGAAAAGCGGAGTGCCCACTGGCCCTCCCGGCCCATTGTTTCAGAACAACAAGACGTTCACGCCCAACAAGGACACACTCTTCTACAACCCCGGCGACGTTCTGCGTATCGTCTTGCGGGACACGGCACACGGACTGAAGATTACGATTACCGACCTGACTACCGGGGAAAGTGGTTCGATGACCGCAAGTGCCGCCAATGGCTTCGCTGAGATCCTCTACGATCCGCAGGGGACGAACTGCAATCGCGCCACTCACAACGTACCGTATGATTTCCACCCCATGTACGCCACGTCCAGCGAGCACACGCGAGTGCCATGGGCCGCCCACTCGTACAACATCGCCTTCTCCGACGAGATCGGCCACTTCGAGTACTGCAATGCGGTCCGTCGCCAAGGCGGACGCTGCACTCAAGATGGTGTGCATGACTTAGATAACGGTCTTCCCGCTGGGGCGGAAGACGATTTTGGATGCTTTGACGCGGCGTTTGCCAGCGTTTTCGGATTGGTACCGATTGGCGGTTGCCTCTCCACCGACTTTGACTTCGACGGCGTGCCCTACCAGTTGGTCTGGCCGGGAACGCTCGTTGACACCACAACGGATCAGCAATTCCACCCGAGTCCGGTGTTGTTTACCACCCCGTTATTTACGAACTCCAACACCGGGGGGCAGCAGAACTATGACCGTGTTGCTTTCGAAGCCGACCTGCCGAGGATCGAGGGCAATACCAATCCGGTCTGCCAACGCCACATTTTGAATCCAGCAGACCCCAGCCCGGGTTCCGGCTGCGTCAATCCGCCAGCCGGTGCCAATTTCTATCCCTTCTACACTACCAAGGGAGGAGAAAACGAATGCACTTGGCAACTAGGCGGTGCGAACATCCCAGGTACAGACAATACGTTCGGTGGCAGCTCCACCGCAGAGTTTGGTTCGCTGCTCGAACTAGCGTATCCAGCATCAACTCCCCCGGGAAGTGTGAGCACCCGTTACAACAATTTCCGCCAGGTACTCTCAGGTAATCCGTGTCCTTCTTCGGGGACGATTGCAGCTGAATGAGCGATGATGGTGACTCGGAGGGCGGCGCAAGCCGCCCTCCGGAGCATAATTCACCGCGCACATCCTGCATGCCCGTTCCATGATCAATTCTGGCGTGCGTGCCAAGCCTGCGAGCGCATCCGCCAATTCTCTGGGACGCAAGACGTGGGGACAGTGTCCACCCGCAAGCTCAATCGGATCGATCCCCAATTGCTCTCGCACCTCTCCGCGCC
>QIAR01000094.1 GCA_003225595.1 Acidobacteriota bacterium
AAGCGGTTCCACTCGATCGTAGAAGAAATCGTAGAGTTTGGGGCGAGCCTGGCGCCCAATCTCGATGGCGTCTTCGAAACCGGAGGTTGTGACCAGAGCCACGCGCGCGCCCTTGCGCTGCAAGAGAGTATTGGTGCCGACAGTTGTACCGTGGAGTAGGACGAGGGAGCCGCGCAATCCGATCTTCTCCAGGGCTTCAACAATCGCTTGCGAGGGGTCCGCTGGAGTGGAGAAGACCTTGAGCATGCGGACGCGGCCGCGATCTACCCACACGCAATCGGTGAAGGTGCCGCCGGTATCGATGGCGATGCGATGCCGTTGGACTGGAGAGCGGCGTCCCATGCGGTTAAACTGGAACGCTAGAGTACCATCGGCCGCATGCTAATGCCTGCGCTGAGGGAGAAGGA
>QIAR01000095.1:0-535 GCA_003225595.1 Acidobacteriota bacterium
ACGATTCCGTTGACGAAGCGGATCACGCTTTGGTGAACGCCAGGCTTAGCAGTGTCTTCTGCTCGACTTCGTGCGCTTTGGCGGAACCTGTTGCGGGGCTCGCACTCGCCGAGCGCTTCACTGAGAGCACGGGCCGTTTCCCGGAGATGCGACGCAGGCGCGGCAGCATGTAGAAGAGTGCACCCATGTTGGCAGGCTCCTCCTGTACCCACACGATGTCACGCGCGGATGCGTGCCGCTCTAGTTCTGCGGCCAGTTCTGCCTCGGGTAATGGATAGAGCTGCTCGAGGAGTACGATTGCTGTGGAATTGTCTTTTCGCTTCTTGCGTTCCATGCGCAGTTCGTGACCGATCTTTCCTGTACAAATCAGAATGCGCTTGGGGTCGCTGACTGCTGCATCGGGCAGAACGCTCAAGAAGCGTTGATGGCTGAAGTTTTCGACCGGCGGAGAGGCCTCCGGATGGCGTAGCATGCTCTTCGGCGTGAAAACGACGAGCGGTTTGCGCCAAGTCCGCAGCGCTTGTCGACGCAGCAA
>QIAR01000095.1:679-15432 GCA_003225595.1 Acidobacteriota bacterium
GCCGGAAAGCAGTCCCCACTTGTCTTCACCCGCGCTGATGAACTGGTCGATAATTGCCTGGCCGACGTTGGCGAAGTCGCCGAACTGTGCTTCCCACAACACCAGCGCCTCAGGATAGTCGCGGCTGTATCCGTATTCGAATCCCAGCACACCAGCTTCCGACAACGTAGAGTTATAGACTTCGCAGCGCGCCTGGCCCGGACTGATGTGCTGTAGCGGCACGTATTCCTGCTCGTTTTCAATATCGGTAAGCACGGAGTGGCGCTGGTTGAAAGTTCCGCGGCGAGTGTCCTGCCCGCTGAGGCGGACCGGGATGCCGTGCTTCACCAAGCTGCCGAACGCGAGAGCCTCGGCCATGCCATAGTCCACCGGGCGTTTGCCTTTGCCCATCTCGGCGCGCTGTTCAAGCAGCTTCTTGACCTTGGGGTGGACTTGAAAGCCTTCCGGATACGTGGTCAAACGTTTCGTGATCTCGCCCAATTCTTGAACCGAAACACCGGTGTCAATTTCGTATTCGGGCTTGTAGCAGCCTCCCTGGTAATTATTCCAGTAGCTTGGCAGATCGCGCAGAGCGGGCTTTTTCATAATCGAGCCTGCTTTCTTCTGCGCGGCTTCCAACTCGGCGCGAACCTGCTCTACCTTGCCCTGAACGTCCTCGGCTCCCATATCCTCGGCATAGATTTCCCACAGCGGAGGATGATTCTTGATGGCTTTGTAAAGGAGCGGCTGGGTGATGGTGGGATCGTCCACTTCGCTGTGGCCGTGACGCCGGTAGCCGATCATATCGATCACAACGTCGCTGCCGAAGGTGTAGCGGTACTCGAGCGCGATGCGCCCGACACGGAGGACGGCGTCTACGTCTTCAGCGTTAACGTGGAAAATGGGAATGGATTGTCGGCGCGCGAGTTGCGCGGCAAACCGAGAAGAGTGCAGCTCGTTCCAACCCGTGGTGAAGCCCAGCAGGTTATTGACAATCACGTGCACAGTACCGCCGACAGTGTAGCCCTGGAGATCGGCGAAGTTAAAAGTCTCCGCAGTGATGCCTTGTCCGGCGAAAGCAGCGTCGCCATGCACCAGAAGCGGCAAGTACTTCTGTGCGCCCCCTGCGCCCATGCGGTCCTGCTTGGCGCGGGTTCGTCCGACGGTTACGGGGTCAACTGCCTCGAGATGGCTGGGGTTCGAAACCAAGTGGATGTGAATTCTTGCGCCGCTGCGGGTGATGTAATCGCCAGTGGCGCCCATATGGTATTTCACATCGCCACCCCCCAGCACACTCCGCGGGTCTACATCTTCGAAACCGGCGAACACTTCCTCGGGGGCACGCCGGGCGATGTGCACTATCACATTCAATCGCCCGCGGTGGCTCATGCCCATCACCAGTTCAACCGCTCCATGTTGGCCAGCACCCTCGAGAATTTCGTCGACAAGGGGAAGCAGGGCTGTCACGCCCTCCAGAGAAAAGCGCTTGGTACCGAGATAACGCTGCTGTAGCACTTGCTCGAACAGATCGGCGCGGATGAGCAGATCAAGGGCGCGCTCCGGGTCGACAGCCGCAGGCTCGCTTTCCATGTGCTCCTGGATCCAGTGGCGAGGCTCGACCTCAGCCATGTGCATGAATTCAACGCCGATGGTCCCGCAATAAATGCGGCGTGCTTCGCGGGCCAGGTCGCTGTCGATCTGCAGCTCGGGATGTGGCTGCGGGCGCAGAAACCCGAGCGGATCAAGGTCAGCCTCAAGGTATCCCCAGCGACGGAAAGCGTCGAAAACGCGCTCGCCCTCGAGCGAGGGTGCTTCCATGTTTTCCAGAACCAGCCCGGTCTCGGTAGTCTCAGCTTTACTTTGTCGGATAGCCATGAATTCGCTACTAGGATAATGGATGACGAACTAAGTGTGCGGGATTCGGGAGAGAGACAGGTCCAGCAGCACGAACCAAGCGACTGGTCGGTGTTTCGCCGCGGTATTTCGTACCTGAAGACCTCACGAAAAATATCGGTGAACCGGGAGCGCTGATTGCGAAAGCCGTGGAATAATCTATCGTTCTACTTCCAATGCCGGATAACCCCAACCGAGCCCGCGATCATCTGGCCAACGAGCGAACTTTTCTAGCATGGGTACGCACAGGTGTGGCGATCGTCGTATTCGGGTTTGCGATTGGGAGATTCGCGATTGCAATCCGGCAACTGATGCAACTCCAAGGACGAGTACCGCACACTGCCGGACTTTCGGTCTGGCTAGGGATGCTTTCGATCGTTGCCGGGGTGGTGTTGACGATGGCCGGTCTGGTGCGGTACCGGCGGACCCGCGCGCAGTTGGAGGCCGGGACATTCCAGCCGGCGGGATTTCTGATTGACGTGGTCGCGATACTGACCGCACTGTTCGGATTGGCGATGGCAGGGTACCTCGTGTATACCGAACAGAGCCTGCGATGAAAATCTAGCAGAAATGATTTCCAAGAAAAGTCGGGATAGAGAACAGCGGTGCAAATAGCCCACAACAAAGATGGCCAATGATCAAGAGAAAGAGGCGGCAGCGCGGGCCAGCCTGCGTTTTGTCAACGACGGCGACATCGTCGGACTGGGCTCGGGTTCCACTGCTGAATGCGCGATCCGTCTTCTGGGCGAGCGACTGAAATCAGGCCTGAGGATCCGCGGAATTCCGACCTCAGTTCGCTCCAAGGAACTGGCGGCCAGTCTGGGGATACCGCTGACGACTCTCGATGACTACCAGCAGATTGACGTCACCATTGACGGCGCAGACGAATTTGATCCTGAGTTGCGGCTCATCAAGGGAGGAGGCGGAGCGTTATTGCGGGAAAAAATTATTGCTTCAGCATCCAAAAAGGTGGTGATTGTTGCGGATTCCAGCAAGCAAGTTCAGGTGCTGGGAAAATTTCCGATGCCAGTTGAGGTGATTCCGTTCGCGCAAGCGCTGATCGCGAACAAGATTACGGCACTCGGCGCTTCTGTCACTCTGCGCCAGTATGTCGACGAAAACCCTTTCGTCACCGACGATGGGCACCGCATCCTGGATTGTCGTTTCGGCCAGATTCCCGACCCACCCACACTGGCACACACCCTCAGCGATATGCCCGGCGTGGTCGAGCACGGGCTCTTCATCAATATGGTTAATGTGGTGCTGATGGGAAAGGGAGATGAGGTAATGGAATTTAGGCGGCTCAAACCCAGGGATTAAAACTAGAGCACAGGTCGAAGCAGCATTCATCGTGCCTAGCGGAAATTGCTCCGCGTAGGGGCATCGCGATAAATAGCCCTGCACTTCAGTGCTGGGTAATGTCGCAACACAACCACGTCCATAGCCTGCCAAAGAATTGCTCGAAATCTTGGTTGCCGTCTATGCGCCTACGATCTCCCTTAGCGCCGTCAGAAACCGGTCCACTTCATCCGCGGTGTTGTAGTGCACCAGCCCGATACGCAGGAAGCCGCCGGTCTTCTCCACGTCCAGACGCTCGGTAAGATTCAGCGCGTAGTAATTACCGTCCCATGTGAAGAAGCCGTGCTCGCCAAGTTTGGTGGCTAGCCCCAACGGAGGGCGCCCTTCGATGCGCACCGCGATGGTAGGGCAGCGTTGGTTGAAGCGCTTGGGATCAGAAATGCCGTATAACTTCAATCCGGGAATGGCCAGCAAACCGCGGATGAGATGCTCGGCCAAGCTGCGCTCGTGATGCTGGATGGCACCGTAGGCGGCAAGCAAGGCAGCGCGTCTCGTCTGAACCGATGGGTCCATGCGCCGACCGAGATCCGCGAGATACTCAACAGACGCCGTGATACCGGCGATGCACTCGTGGTTCAGCGTGCCCCATTCCCAGCGGAATGGACTGTTGTTGGTGAGGGCTCGCACCTTGTAAGGATGCAGGCGCTTCAGTTGTTCGCGTTTACCATAGAGTACGCCCATGTGGGGCCCGAAAAATTTGTAAGTCGAACAGACCAGGAAATCGCAATCGAGCGCGCGCACATCGATGGGGCCGTGGGGCGCGTAGTGCACGGCATCAATGTAGGTCAGGGCGCCGGCTTGGCGGGAGAGGCGCACAACTTCTCTCACGTTATTGATGGTTCCGACCGCATTGGAGGCGTACCCCACTGCGACCAGCCTGGTGTGACCTGAAATCTTGCGCGCCAGGTCGCTCATGTCGAGAGTGCAGTCGACTTCATTGATGTCGACAAAACGCACGGTCGCGCCGCGTTCTTCGAGTGCGCGCCACGGCGAAATATTGGCATCGTGGTCGAGGTGCGTGACCAGAATTTCGTTCCCCGGGCCGAATTGGCGACCGAGGGCGCGGCTGAGCGCGAAGGTCAGCGCGGTCATGTTCTGGCCGAAGATTACTTCGTCGGGATCGCAATTGAAAAAGTCCGCCATGGCGGTGCGGGCGCCCGCAATCATCGCGTCGGTGCGGCGGCTGGTGGCGTAGGCTCCGCCGCTGTTAGCGTTGTCGTGTGCCAAGTAATTTGTAATTGCGTCGATAACGCGTTGTGGCATTTGCGTGCCGCCGGGTCCATCGAGGAACACGGCGGGATGTCCATTGACGGTCTGCAGGAGAGCAGGAAATTGGGAACGGACCCAGGTAAGGTCCAGAGTACTGGTCGTTTCGTTCTGCGTTATCGGCATGGGTTCCTGGATTTGATTTTCTGACAATTCTTAAGGCTCAGCAGCGCCGCCGAGAACGGAGTTCTGCAAGATCTCCGCGAACCCCGAGACAACAGGCGCTGCAGATCTACTTATCCCATGGTGGTCGTGTGCTCCGGCCGGATCTTGTACATCACGCGCACCTCGCCCGGCTGGCGGTAGGGATACTTGTCCACGCCCAAATACTTCTTCGTCATCTTGTCGATGTGGGTATCAGCGCCTTGTTCGGTGATTTCGACCACGTGGCCGCGAATTTCCAAATAACGGTAAGGGTTCTCCGGGTCCATGATAGCGAGAGCCACACGCGGATCGCGGCGCACGTTGCGATCTTTCTGGCGGCCCTTGGCGGAATTGAAAATCACGTATTCGCCGTCGAAATCGCACCACACCGGCGTTACCTGCGGGCTCCCGTCGGGCATGAGCGTGCCGAGACTGGCAAACGCGCGTTTCTGGAACAGGTCGCGATACTTTTCGGGGATGGCCTGGGACATGAAAAGTCTCCTTGCATTTTGAACTGGCTATGGCGCAAGCGAAGATTATATCTGCGCTGCCGAGCAGGCGTCAGGCATTGAGATTCAGGCAGCCGACTTTGCTTTGCGACGCGTCTGGCATCTGCGTCAGCGTTGGCATTTGGCCTCCGGAACCATTCGTCAAGGCGAAAACAATTTACAATCCTGTTCGACACTCGAATCCAACAAAGTTGCTCAACATGTCCTACGTGGCTATACGCGGGCGGGGAACGGCTTTCTACACAATTGCCATTGCCTTGTTGTCGCTGGCGAGTTTTTCCGGCGGGACACAGGCACAAGAGCAGCGCGCAAAGACGCAGCCAACGGTGGTCTTCATGACAGATTTCAGTACGGCAGACGATTCGGTCGCCATCTGCAAGGGCGTGATGTATTCGATCACGCCAGAATTGCGCATCGTTGACCTCAGCCACCAAGTGACGCCATTTTCTATTCCCGACGGAGCACGTTTTCTCTTCGGTGCAACGCCGTATTACCCGACGGGTACAGTCTTTGTCGCGGTAGTGGACCCGGGTGTGGGCAGCACGCGCAAGGCGGTCGTGGTGAAATCAAGGCGTGGACAGTATTTCGTGCTACCGGATAACGGCTTGATGACGCTGGTGCAGGACCGCGATGGCATCGAGGGCGCGCGAGAAATCACCAATCAATCATGGATGGTCGGGGTGGCACTGTCATCTACGTTTCACGGGCGCGATATCTTTTCGCCCGTGGGCGCGCACTTGGCGCGAGGCGAGGACTGGACTCAGGCCGGTCCGGAGCTGCCGGTCAAAGATCTCGTACGCCTTAACATAAAGGCCGCCAGGTTGGACGACCGCGGCCTGAGAGGGGAAGTGATCGCCACCGATGGTCCATTCGGAAATCTGGTTACAAACATCTACGGCAGCGAGTTCCTCAAGCTGGGATATGAGCGCGGTCAGAAGGTTCGCTTCACGATCGGCCAAACCGAGATGACGATTCCGTTCGTACGGACGTTCAATGACGTGCCACTCAGAAAGCCGCTCATGTACATCGATTCGCGCGGGCACTTGGGGCTGGCGGTGAATCAAGGCAGCTTCGCGGCAACATACAAGATCAAGCCGCCGATCTCGATTTTTGTCCCACGTGTAAAAGATTGATCAACATCGCCTCCACTTGGGTGGGTGACTCAGTGGCTTAAAGCCAACGGGATTGCCGAGCTTTTTGCAGTGCTAATGCACTTTTCCACCCAAGAGCTACGCGATGCTCAGTCTACCCAGCCTCGCGAGAGGACCGTGCTAAGCTCCTACATCCCCCGCGATCCGCGGCAGCACGGCCCGCAGCAGTGCCACGAATTGGCCCATCACACGTCGTCCTGTCTCGAGGACTTCTTCGTGCGTAAGGACTTGATCTAGAATTCCCGCGGCCATATTTGTGACACAGGAGATCGCCAGCACTTTCAATCCCATCTGCCGCGCCGCAATCACTTCGGAGACCGTTGACATGCCAACTAGATCAGCTCCAATCGTGCGCAGGAAACGGATTTCCGCCGGAGTTTCGAAGCTTGGTCCCAACATGGCGGCATACACGCTCTCGTAAACCGTCATCCCCAGCTTGCGCGCTTCCTCCAGCGCGATTTCCCGGTATGGCTTCCAGTAGGCTTGCGTCATATCCGGAAAGCGCAGGCCCAGTCGATCGTCGTGGGGGCCGACCAAGGGATTATGACCCTGCAAGTTAATGTGGTCACTTAAGACCACGAGCGCGCCCTGCTTATATTCGAGATTGATGCCTCCGGCAGCGTTGGTGAGGATCACCGCCCGAATGCCCATGCGGCCCAATACGCGCATGGGGAATGCGACTTCCTTTGCGGAATAGCCCTCGTAAAGGTGCACGCGTCCCTGCATTGCCGCAAGTGGAAGATCACCGGCTTTACCGATCACCATCTGCCCGGCGTGACCGACTATCGTTGAGCGAGAGAACGCCGGGATTTGCGCGTAAGGGACACGAGTCGCGCCAGCCAGTTCATCGGCAAAGCCGCCCAGTCCCGAGCCCAGGACGAGCCCGATCTTCGGGCGGAGCGGAGTCTGCGAAAGCAGAAATTGCGCGGCAGATTCGGCCAGGGTGAAATCGTCGGTCATGCTAGCTGTTAGCTCTTAGCCTTTAGCTCTTAGCTTCGTCCGCCGCAAATTTTCAAGAGCCAAAGGCTAACGGCTAAAAGCCCTTACAGCAACATTCCCGCAATCGAAGCCGACATGAGATTCGCCATTGTGCCCGCCAGCATGGCGCGCACGCCGAGCCTGGTCAATTCGCCTCTCTTGTTTGGCGCCAGCGAACTGATGCCTCCGATTTCAATGCCGATTGTTCCGAGATTGGCGAAGCCGCATAACGCGAATGTTGCAATCACGTACGATCGCGGATCAAGCGCTGATTTCTGCGCCGCGAGCATGGACAAGGCCACAAACTCATTCAGCACCATGCGCGTGCCGAGCAGATTGCCGATGGCCGTGCAGTCTCTCCAGGGCACACCAATCACCCAAGCCACGGGAGCAAACAACACACCAAAAATTCTTTCCAGGCTGCCGGGAAACCAGTTCCATCCGAGATGCGCAAACCCATTATGAATGCCGCCCAGGATGCCATCTGTCAATGCGATCAGCGCCAGAAAAGAAATCAGCATCGCGGCAACGTTGAGCGAGAGGTACAGCCCGTCGATTGTCCCTTTAGCCGCGGCACCCAGCATGTTTTCGGTCTTCTCAGCTGCCATTTCTTCTTCACTCATCTCCAGGCGACCCACAGTTACGGGCTGCTCAGTTTCCGGCACGAGCATCTTTGCGATCAGTATGGTCCCCGGGGCGGTCATAATGACGGCGGTGAGCAAATGCCTGGCCTCAATCCCGAAGGCGATGTAGGCGGCCATCGCCGCACCGCTGACGTGGGCCATGCCGCTGGTCATCACGGTCATCAGTTCCGAGCGCGTGAGCTTCGGCAGGAATGGACGGATGGTGAGAGGCGCTTCAGTGCAACCCATGAAAATGCTGGCAGCAACGTTCAATGACTCGGCGCCGCTGGTCCCCATGAATCCCATCATCACTTTCGCCATTTGGCGAATGATGAACTGCATGACTCCGTAGTGATAAAGAATGGCAAAGAACGCAGCGACGAAGATAATGGTCGGCAGTACCTGGAACGCCAGATAGAATGGCGGACCTTTTTTGCCCAGGTCTCCAAAAACAAATTGCGCGCCAACGTAGGAATAGCCAAGGAAACGCGTGACTACGTCGCCCAGCCAGGCGAAGATGCGCCGCCCGAGATCCACCCGGAGAACGAGGAACGCGAAAACAATTTGCAGTCCGATGCCCCAGACCACAGTTCTGAGTCGGATAGCCTTACGTTGGGTAGAGAAGATGTAGGCTAGCGCGACCATAATTGCGAGACCGAGGATGCCGGTTAGTCGTCCCAAGGACGTACTTCCTCCCTAGCTGCTCCCTGCAATTGCCTCAGTGCGGTCGTCCTGAGCGAGTGTCTACTTCCCAGCGCGAAGTGAATACCAGCCGAACGCCAGTGGCGCCAATCTGCGCCGCCGTGCAAAGGCCCTCTGCTGGAATGCGCCGTCGCTCGAGCGCGCCACCTGCTACTACGATCTGCATTCCTCAAAACCGCTTTTCAAATCTCGCGAAATCCCCTTCCAGCTTCCACTGCATCTGGGCGCGCTCGCTGCCATCCAGAAAATGGCGGCACCCTTTCGAGAGTTTGTTGGCGTTTGGATCATCTCCTTCGCATGCCGCCACTCGGCTGAACTCTCGCGTCTCCACCCACAGGCTTAGTCCTGGCAAAAAGCTGTGCTCCAGGCTCTGGCGCGCCATGCGCTTCAAGTCGGTATAAGAGAGATCATAGGCCCCGACGGCACGCAGGTATTCATGCGTCATGTCCGAACGAGAAACGCCTTGGTCGTCAGTTGCAAGCGCCAACGGTACACCATTCTGCTGATATATCGCCAACGGATGCTCCGGACCATGTACCCCGAGGATGACGTCGTTACTAGTCAGGCAGATCTCAACCAGCACATTGCGTTGCGACATTTCGCGCAGCAGTCCGAAAGGATCGCGCTCATTCATGACGCTCACGCCATGTCCGATACGTTGGGCATGCCCGCGCTCGATCGAGTCGCGGATGTGGAAACGCAGCCCCTCCGGCGGCACCAGGCCCATCACCAATTCCCCCGCATGCAGGCTGATATGCACGCTCGGATATAACCCGTGCAGGTAGTCGAGCATCCGCATGTGCAGCTCGAAATCACGCATGGGCACGTACCAATCCTCAGGCATCACGAGGTTCAATCCGACGACGCGCGCGTCGCTCTGCGCCAGCTCAAATCCAACCAGGATTTGTGCAAATACCTGTTCGCGGGGCAATCCACGCAGCACCTGGTAGAGAAAACGAATTGTGATAGCACAGCCGGGTCCTGCCTCCGGGGCGTCACAGTGCAGAATCGAACGCATTTCGGCTTCATCTTGGTCCAGCTGGTTGCGTGTGGAGGCAATCACATTTTTCAATCCGCCGGAGAGGAGCCTCTCGCGTAATGTGCCAAAGTCATCACTCCAGCCCAATCTTTCGCCAAGGAGCGCTGCCTGCATGCCGTCGGCGGTATGCATCAACTCGAGATATTGAAGGTGATCGGAAGCGGCTCGTGAGGCAACTTCCGCCAGCGATCCGCCCATATTTGCGTTCAGCGCCGAAGAGAATTTGTCGAATGTAGCGAAGAAATGATCGTGGCCGGATTCCCGCGCCGCATTCCAGTTGCGCATGGAAAAAGCATCGATCATTTGGTTGTAGAGCGCAGGATCGCGCAGCGCCGAATTTGCTGGCGGTTTGCCGGTCGAATCGTCGCAAGGAGGCGGCAAGAGGGCGCTAGTCTTGCGGTCGACACAAAGCCCCGCCTTCGCAGCGAAATCGATCAGAGTCTCGGCGTAGATCGCGCCTGCCAGATGGTTGTGCAAGTCACCGCCCTTGGGGATCTCCCGCAAGAACGCGAGCAAGAGCAGCGGCTCCTGACGGACGGAGTCGAGATATCTGGATGTTCTTTGTTCCGCGGGAAAACCGGTGCCGGCCGAGGCCGAAACAGATGCGCCGACGATCAGACAGGAAATGAGGAAAAGATCAACTCGGCGCACAAAACCTCCGTGGTTCTTGAGACCCGCATTGTACCTGCTTGGCCAAAAAACAGAGATAGAGACCTAGTTACAAATCCTAAACTCCGGACCCGGCACGGTTTACCCCGTGATTTTCACAATGCGGGAACTGCCGGCGTTCTCCCATCCTCATGCAAATTCCTCTGGAAAATCCGCCAAACCGCGCGGGTCGCGGAGAAGGAAGCGAGCTGTTGTTCCGAGGCTGCACCAGTTCTGTAGCAGGGGTATGTGGACGGGCTGCACTTGATTGCATCGCAAGGAGATAGAATTCTGCGTTTTTCATTGACTCCCAAAATGGGAAGCGTAAAAAGGAAATCGTTCTTTGACACGTTCTGAGGTTTTCCCGGTTGGTGTGGCGTCCGGGGCTCGAGCCAGGTCACCTTTACTCACTCACTGCAAAGTGAGGGCTGAAGGAGGGCCGGTGAGGGTCTATAGCAAAGCGCTGGTCGAGGCGAACAGTAAGAATTAGAGGTCAAAGGCAGGATAGAGTTCCGAGGCGTTAAGCAGGTTTATCCGGTTGGCGGTAAGCCCGGAGCCCGAGCAAGGATCGCGCGCAGCAACCCGCAAGGGAAGCAGCGAGGGCAGGTCGGCAAGGGTCTAAAGCGAGCTACTGGCCGAGAGGAATGAGCTTAACATTACCTCGGAACTCTTATTTTTTCGGGCGTTGGTGACCCTTGGTGTTGGTCGATAACTCTGGTCCCTCAGGCCCCAGCTCTTTAATCAGGCTTTCAGGATCTGGGTTATTCTGCGATGCCATGACAGTTATTTGTCGTCCTGCCTGCGGTAATACAAATCAAAATCTGCGACATCGCACGCTTGTATTTCCGAGTAGCCCCAGAGTAGCTGGCCTGTACGGGCGTGTGGGTCCGACCACGAACGTTGGCGTGATGCATTCTAGCCAGTCTGTGGAAAATTATCTCAGCCCAAGACCGCCATCGATCAACTGGATCACCCGATAACACTCGCAAGCTGCATCTTCCAGTTTCTTGCGTTCAAGGATCTTTATCGTGCCGCGCATGTACTCGATCATGCCCCCTCTTTGCAGAACGCCAGCCGCAACGCTGACAGTCGGTCGGCCGGTGCCTAGCATCTGGGCCAGAAAATCATGCGTGATCGGCAGCACATCGGAACCAACTCTGTCCTGAGTCATGAGCAGCCACCGTGCAAGGCGCTGCTCGACTTCGTGCAGCCGATTACAGGCGGCCAGTTGCGCCACTTGCATTCCCTGGGTTTGTGCATACCGGTTCAGCATCAACTCCAGCTCTGGAACTGAAGCGAGAGTACGCTCCAGCACTTCAGCCTTTACTCTTAAGGCAGTTCCCGGAACTTGTACAACCGCGCGATAAGGGCTTCTGTGAAGGTTTACAGCTAGCGGTGCGCCTAGGTATCCCTCCTTGCCCACAATGCCTACCTCGACACTCCTGCCATCGCTGGTTGCGATCACTAGTGAAGCCATTCCTTGATTGAGAAAAAAAGCAAATTCAATTCGTTCCCTTGGTTCATAAAGACTTTGATGGAATGCCAATTCCACAAATTCCAGGTGAGGACGGAGTAACTTAAATTCCTCATCGGGGATTGATAGCAGCATCGCGTTGACGATCGCCCTGCCGCTGACAACGGTTCGGCTGCCGGGCGGGGGCGCAATTACACGGTTCTGCAACTCCAACTTGTTGACGGTTTGGCTTTCTCTAGTAGCCATGGGCACCTCCTTCCTTTCGCATTTGCCGCCGAATCTCGTCGATTGACTCAATTGAGAAGGGCAAAGATGCGGGGTCGTTGTCCAGTTACGGGAAGGCCTCACTGCGTCTACAGAATCTCTTGTAGATTCCTAATGCTTCATCCTCTCGTTAGGAGAGGGATCGGTTCACGACAGAAAAATAAGAATTCAGGCCGGAGACTCAGAACCGAACTGGCACCTGCCGGCCAGAGAAGGTAGTTGTCACTCCGCGTTCCGGCAGGCAGATTGTTCGTGCTCACCTGAGATCGGGAACGCCTTCGGTGGGGAGCATTCTCCGGCAAATGAAAATTATCGCTGAACCCCTATGGTCCCACGCTGACCTGGAGCGCCGCCGGGGTCTGCAGGCGCTGGCGATAAATCGCATTCTTGGACATGACTTCCGCAATCGCATCCGCGTGCACCACGTAGGCACCTTGCGGAACCGTGGAACCGAAAGGAATCTCTAAATTGGCCGTGTCGGTTTTCAAATCGAAGTGCTCATAGCCAAGCGCGAATGCTTTTCCGAATTCGTTTACCCCGACGACAATCACTGTGAGGTCAAAGTCGTTGCTCGAATCGTTCGATACTTTTACCGTGCCCTCAACCCGGGTGCCCTGTACACGTGGCAAGCGGCTCCACTGCAGCAACAGGGGCGCGACCACGCGTAAGGTGAATTCCTTGTTCACGCTATGGGCCGGGTTGTCGGAATCCGCGACTGTTACGGAGAAATGGAAATCTCCCGCGGTGGCAGGGGCGCCGGAAAGCGTGCCATTCGATGAATCCAAAGTCATGCCCGAAGGAAATTCACCGCCCGCAATACTCCAGCGCAGCGGAGGCTTGCCGCCCGTGGCGTGGAGTCGAAAGTGGTAATCCTCGCGGGCTGTCCCCTGCCATAAAGACTCGGTGGTGATTGCCAGGGGATGAGCACTGGAACCCGAATTCTGCTGTGCCAAGCTGGTTGCGAACAAGATCGCACACAAGCTGACAATCAGTGCCATGTGTTCAAACAGCCGACCCCTTGTGCTCAATAACCACCTTCACGCTGCAGGGTTTTGAATCTATGATTTTATCGCTGGAGGATCCAAGATCTCACGATTCTTTCCCTGCGCAGACTGCCCGAACATCGACTGGTTGATAAAAATGACAGTCTAAGCCACGAACATCATATGCCCCAGCCAGGCCCGGCCCCTCCCCTCGACGCCCACTCGGCCCGCACGGTAAGCTAGATAGTTTTGTAATGGAGGCTCGCAAGCATGCGGGAGGCCATCGAGCGGCTGTGGCCGGAGATACAGTGGATCGAGAGTCCGAAATTGCGCAAGCAGGTCACTCTGACCTGGATCAAGGCGCTCGAGCGCAGTCCGCTGAAACCCGACGACCTGAACCACATTCCGTTCACGCTACTGGTACCCAACTGTCCGGTCACGTTCATGGAGCACAAGCGCTGCGTAGTACACATTGCGCGCAAGAGTGCTGAAGCAATGCAGGAGTTCATGGGAGGCGCGTTGCCGATCGACATCGATAGCGTGATCGCAGGTGCCATTCTCGCCGACGTGGGTAAGCTGCTTGAATATGAACTCGGCCCGGACGGTAAGAGTCGTCAAAGCGAGCGCGGCGAGGCACTGCGCCATCCCTTTACTGGCGTCGCCTTGGCGCTCGAGTGCGGGGTGCCAGATGCCGTGTGTCATATCATTGCGGCACACGCCGCCGAGGGCGATCTGGTCAAGCGCACCACGGAAGCTTATATCGTGCACCACGCCGATTTCATGGCATTTCTGCCTTTCAAGAACCCGAAGAATGTCAGGATGAAGTAGCGCTGACAGAGGAGAAAACTTGTCCAGCCCGAAACCGATTTCTGCGACGAAAGACACCGTCACGGCGAGAATGGCGCGCTGGGCCGCTGCGCTTGATTATCGGCACCTGTCGCAGGATGCGGTCTTCCAGGCAAAACGCTTCCTGTTTGATTCCGTTGGATGCGCGCTGGGCGGCTATCAGCAGCAGGATGTGAAAATCGCCCTCGATGTGCTGGAGGAGATTGCCGGGCGCGGGCGGTCAACCGTAATTGGCACAGGTCAAAAGATGGACGCGGTCTCGGCCTCGCTCGCCAACGCGCTGATGATCCGCTGCATGGACTATAACGACATTTACTGGAAGCAGGACCCGTCGCATCCGTCAGACATTTTCCCCGCCGCGCTGGCCTGCTGCGAGCGCGCGAAGAGTGACGGCAAAGAGTTGATCGTGGGACTCGTGTTGGGGCACGAATTCGAGATGCGCTTCTGCGAAGCAGCATTTCCTGGAATCCGCGAGCGGGGCTGGCATCACGCCACGTTGACGGCCTTCGTCTCGCCCATTGTTGCGGGTCGTGCACTGCACCTCGAATGGGAGCAGATCCAGCACGCGATCGGCATCTCGGCCAGTCGCCAGGCCACGTTTGGTGCTGTCACTGCGGGCAAGCTCACAATGATGAAGAACACCGTGGACCCGATGGCGACGCAGAGCGGTGTTCTGGCAGCACTGCTCGCCGAGAAGGGCTACACCGGTCCTGAACATGTGGTGGATGGAAAAGAAGGACTGACGCACTGCTTTGGCCCAGAGTGGAGATTGAACCTTCTCACGGATGGACTCGGCGAATCTTGGCGCGTCACGCAGTGCGGCATGAAGGCCTTCCCGACCGAAGGACTGACGCATACGCCGATCTCCGCCGTGCTCGATTTGGTGAAAGAGAAC
>QIAR01000096.1 GCA_003225595.1 Acidobacteriota bacterium
GTTCGAGTGGTCGAGCACAGGAGCAGCGGGCGAGTTTAACTGTTCCGATGCATCCGCCCTTACGCAGCTCCACTTGCCGATTTTGGTTCCCAATCCGGTTGATTAGGGAAGCAGCCCAGAGGGAACATCCCCGGGTTTGTGCGCAGGAAGCGAGGCCTTGCGGGCATATTCAGAGTAGCGTGGGCGGAAGACTGTTGATCCCTCAGGAAAGTTCGGCATGACTCAGACTCGTCCGGGAAATCCTGCTGCGCAGAACCCTTCGCCCTTCTTGTTTCTCTCGTGCGCCTGGCAGGCAAATACTACTGCGTCGAACTACTACTTCGAAACTGACCGTCCGAACACGCGTCATCACCAAGTCCGTGTCTTAGCTAGGCAAAGACTCTCGCCCGGCCGTAGAATTCGAATCGGCCTTGTGTGAGAGGCTAATATTTGTGTAGGGTGCCCAGCTTCGCATCCATTTCGGAAATGTAGTAGAGTCGGATCGTCTTTCCCACATTCGCGACAGGTCTGTAGGAATCCAGCCAAGAATAGCCGTCAGGCGGGATGATATCCTGGAGCCCATTTCCGGTCCGGATTCCTCGAATACTCACGGCGATCCATCCCGGGGTGGGCTGATAGGGAGCGAGTTCGCGGAACGACGGCAGACCCATGCGGCTTAGGTCTGCGCTAGTAAATACACGCAGGCTGACTTCACGAGCCGCCCGAGCTCGCAAGGTTTCCGACAGCCTTAAAATATCCTGCCCACAATCGAAGTCGCAGCCCAGGAAGACTACGTGTTCCGGTTTGCGTCCGGCAAATACATTGAAGTAAGAAAGATAATCAGGATGGGCTTGCGCAGTCGAGACCACCTGCCAGACCAAAATGGCCGACAAGGCGATCGGAGCAAACCTGGACCATCGCGCTCTCATTTCCCACAGACGCTTGGCTGCACCAGCCGTAACCACCGCCAGCAGCGGGTAGATAACGAGGATATGCCGAATGCCGATATTAACCTTAACCGGCATGGTGCTGGCGAGGATAGTGAGGGCGCACACCGCTGGGGCCAGAATGCGCCAGTCCCGATGACTGCGGACTGAGCCGAATACATGGACAATTCCAGCAATGGAAAGAAGTAGAAATGGCAGTGGCGTCTTCACGGCCAGATCCACCACGAAGAAGTACCACCAACCGCTTCGGCGCGTTCTCCCCAAAAGGTATGATGGTGGCGCGGAATGATTCCTTTGCCAGTCTGCCACAATTCCTTTGAATAGGGCTGGGGCCGGTACGGGCGGATTAATTTCAACAATCCTGAGCACCAAATGTTTCAAACTCTCGGGAACGCCGTCAAGCTTGGCTATGTCCTGGACAGGATTCTCGAAGACTTCGCTTAGGAGCCGAATCGAAAACCTGTAGCCGGCCCAGGTGACGAAGCAGGTTGTAAGCAGGGCCAGACCCAAAGTAGCAGCCCGAAGGCGCCACTGCCGGCTTGCAGTCAAGACAGAGTGGCGACTCCACCACCACTTGCATACCACGATTGCCAAAATACATAAGGGCAGAAACAGGAGAGAGGTCAATTTGGAAAGCATCGCCAGACCGATCACCAACCCTAAAAAAACGCTTCGCTGTGTGCTGGGAACCTCAAGCCAACGAGTAAACGCAAATAGGCTTCCGGCAACGAAGCACGCGAGCGGGAAATCGGTGTAGGCCAATCCGGCATAGGCCAAAACTGGCGGCAAGGTAGTAAACGTCAAGACGGCCACAACCGCAGGCCAATCACCGAAAAGGGTGCGGGCCCAACAAAAAACAACTAGAGCAGCCAGCGGAAAGAACGGCAGTATGCCAAGACGGGAGAGACCAAGATTTAGCCGGTAACGTCCTCGCGCATACAAGATGTTGTTTCCGGCGGAGTAAATATCATACGACCAGCCCTGGATCACAGCCACCTGCGGGAGGCGCAGGCCTTCGAGGAAGGGGCCAATCGCTGCTGCTACTCGCGCCAGCGGGGGATGAAGAGGTTCAAGAGTGTAGGTACCCTTGTCCAGCCACTCCATTCCACATGCCACGTGCGCGGGCTCATCAAAGGCTTGTGACAGCACAGCGTACGTAGAAGCGATGCGAACCATACCGATCAGCGTCAACAACACGGCGGCGATCGCAGCTGCTTTGCGTGACGAAAGCGTGGATCCGTACTCACTCAACCGGAACCTCCTGCAGTCCTACTGAGCCTGGTTTGCAAGGGGGCTCCATTGAGCAGAGGAGTGAAGTCTTTTTAAGGCTATTTTGACATTGGCAGCGTGTCCCGAAAACCTTTTCATGAGCCATTTAGCTGATACTCATCGTAAGGGGCACCGATTTCAAATTTGGGATCGCGGCTGGGGCGGTTCTTGCCGAACTCTTGGGTGAACTTCGCCCTGTCATTCGGGCACTGGAGCGCATCTACGACAACAGGTGGGCCGCAAATCCTGTATCCCCTAGCTTCGTCCAGCCTTTCGGCAGGGGTGCCCGACGGACCGGCGCCACAACCGCCTTTGCTCCTGCCGCCGCGAAAGCACGCAACAGTGCGTCCTGAACTTCGGGCGTCGCACACCAGAAGTCATCGGCGGCCGTCATTTGCACCTCTGCGACGATGGTCACTTTCGCGAGCCTTGCCCACCCATCGACGGCGAAGGGGCTGATCCGCGCCACGTGATCGTGCGGCCGGATCCGGAGCTGCTGCAGAGCAGACGCGATTTCGAATGACCGGTTACCCGTTGCACGCCACTGCTCGGGGTTGATGTCCGGATTCGTCTGGTTCGCCACTGGGAAGACCGTGACAGCCAGGGTCAGCACAATCCCAACGACCATTCCTGCAAGGAGCTTTCCGGGTCGCTCATCCGGAATCCTGAAGCCGCAGAACAGTCCCAAACACAACAAGGCGAGAAATGCTCCGATATAACGCTCCTCAACGTGGATGGCCATGTACATGCCAAGCGCAGCAGTTGCGAGCGCCCACAAGGGCCAGAAACTTGCGAGGGCACTCAGACTGCGTTTCGCGCCCACCATGAAGCACAGTATCAGAAAGCCTACGACTAATCCTCCAGTGCGCGAAAACAGCTGCGCATAAACATCTAAGTTCCTCCTTACAGCGGCCAACTGCGAACGCAAGTGGAAACGCGGCTGAACACCCTCGACCCAATAGGAGGGATCGTACCAGAGCGGCTGCGTCACAGCGAGCGAACGGGCGAACTCGTACGCCGGAGGGTTGTCGAAGATTTTCCTCGGCGGATGTAAGAATTTGCCCGCTGCGCCGCCGGGATTCTGCCAGTATATTGAAGGACCAGCCTTATCGAAGTCTTCCAGGTGAGTCACGGTCGCACTGTCTCCGAAAGTAGGCCGATGCTTAAGCCTGGACAGCGCCACGATGTAGGGCCCTCCTATCAGGAGCATGACACAGAACGCAACTAGCACACGCGGCACAGTCTTCCGCAGCCTGCCTCCGAAAAATAGTGTCATGGCCAGCATCAGAATGCCGAGGGGAAGCATTGCTGTCTTGGCCAGGTATCCGAGACCCAGTACAAGACCAAGCGCCGCGTGAGTCCAGAAGCCATCCTGCCCGCGCTTTATTCGCATTACTAATCCCATGCTGAGGTAGAGGAAGCCCGACATCAGCATGTCCGGCGTCGGCTTGGTCAAGGTCAGCAGTCTGAGCGATGCCCAGAGAAATATTGTGTATCCCAACGTCAAGCAAACCCACGCCGGCATTTGCGAGTAGCCGTCCTGGCCAGGGCGGTCCCGACTCCCAATGATGCTGCGCAAGAGAAATTCGAAGCAGGCGAACGCAAACACGAAGCACATTACGTTCACGGCGTGCACTAGCGTGAACTGCCAGTAAGCGGAGGGCTTGAGTAACCGCGCCGCGACACCAAGGAGAGCCGGATACAACGGGCTCCACGTGCCATTGATCAGCCGGGTCCACTCGCCCGTAACGACACCGTCGCTCATGTCGAGGTACGAGATGCCATCTGCATTCATAAAGTTGTGGTTGCCCGACGCCTGCAGCAACGCCAGGAAGACGCCGACAAACCATAGCGCCATCCGAAGGCGCGGGTTAGCAACCGGCTGGCCTGAGTCTTCGAGGCTGGCGGCAGTCATGCTTGAGCCGTTAGAAAGCGCGCCAGCTTGTGCGCGGGTCCCTTGCGACATGCCTTGCTCCTCGTTGAGGCTGTGAACAACCCTCCACATCTTGGCCGAAATTAAGTTGATATTGTATATGGGCTCTGAAAATCGTACTCCAGATCGGCATCTTGGATTTGGATGGGGAATTCGCTGCTGTCGAAGCCTCCTGCAGATGCCGTCTAATTCCTAACTCACGCGAGCTGAAAAGTGGATTACTTGCTGTCAAAAATTACTTGCATCCTGAAATTCTTCTTCCTTGCGGCAGTGCTGACGTGTATCGCTCTTGGGCCAGTGATCTTGATGACTCGCCAAGCCTTGATGGCAGTCTTTTCAAATTACAAAGACCAATGATTGCCAGGGTAATCTGGACAACATTACGCTTTTGTGACAGTCTCAGATAGCCTGGTCTGGGTGAACGCATAATCATTCATGGGGGCTGAATTCGCGCAAGTACAGAGAAATTCGTTCTGGGGTTACACTGTTTCTTGAAGGAAGCTTCGCCCACTGCGGAGTATTCGCGGTCTGCCTCCTTGGACATTCGAAAAATAAAGACCTGCGTGCAATCGAGAGCCTCCTGTGATTGTTCCGGCGTCGATGGCTTTGTCGACCACAAGGACGGGTCTGTAGTGCGGATTTGCGCCGGCAAGAGCCTGGACGAGGACCGGATGACGGTTTTGGAGCCCGGGCGTTTCGGCATTGGTGGACAACCGACCATCTGACGTTGAACCGACTTGGCGAAATGGTTGAGAAATTGCGGAATGTCTCTAATTGCAGTCAGGGCTGCTTTTGAAGGGGGATCCTGGGAACATGGGGGTTCTGTATGTGCTGGGTGCACGACAACGCAAGTTACTTTTGAAGAATGAAGATGAGCCGCACCTCTACGAAAGCGCTCTTGTTGCTCGTGTAGATACCGAGACTGGCCGTTTGGAAATGTGTTTGGAATACCAGAGCCCCCCGGAAGCCCGGGCCAACCAAAACTCGTCGAACATATTCAAGTGCGGCACTCTTATAGGCGATAAACTCTATGCCTGCACTTCCACGGAGGTCTTGATATTCAAGGTGCCGTCATTTGAACGAATCGGTTATGTATCCCTGCCCTGCTTCAATGACCTCCACCATGTGACGCCGACCGGCGATGGCAATCTCCTCGTCGCCAACACTGGACTCGATATGGTCGTAAAGTTCAACCTCCAGGGAAACATTCTGGAAGAATGGAGTGTTTTGGACGAAATCCCCTGGACCCGTTTCTCCCCGAAAGTGGATTATCGCAAGGTAGACAGCACGAAACCGCACAAGTCCCACCCTAACTTTGTTTTCGAACTGGGGAACGATGTTTGGGTCACCCGGTTTATCCAACGTGACGCAGTCTGTCTGATCACTCCGGGAAAGCGCATCGAGATTGGCGTTCAGCGCCCGCATGACGGCCTTCTATTTAAGGACCGTCTCTATTTCACGACCGTAGACGGAAAAATTGTTATTGCGAATTGCCAAACCCTGCAGCTTGAAAGAATCATCGAACTCAGTGCTATCGAGGACGAAAAAAGGTCTCTCCTCGGCTGGTGTCGGGGGTTGTTGCCTTTAGATGAACGCAGAATTTGGGTAGGGTTTACTCGCGTCCGTAAAACCAAGTTCAAGGAGAACATCCTGTGGGTTAAACAGGTCTTCCGAGACGGAATGCTGGAAGCACCGACCCACATTGCACTTTATGACATCGTAGACAGGCGGTGCCTACAGGAAATCGAACTGGAACGGCACGATTTCAATGTGGTGTTCAGCATTTTTGAAGCGGTTCCTCAGACGTCAAAGGACCGTAACGGCGTCACCGCCAATATGGGGGCGGTGATTTAGTTCTCGCCGAAATACGACAGACAGCGCACTCATGAGCCTCAAGCTCCAGGCAATGAAGAATGTTGGTTCAAGCTGGTTCAGCTTGGGCGTGAACGTTGCTGTCGGCTTCTTCCTCTCTCCTTTTATCTTGCACCGGCTTGGAGACGATGCCTTTGGGCTCTGGATCCTGATCTTCTCTATCACCGGTTATTACGGCCTATTTGATTTCGGTATCCGGTCTTCCATCATCCGCTACGTGTCGAAGTACACGGCAACCAAACATCATGAAGAGCTGAACCGTTTGGTTAGCACCAGCCTGTTCAGTTACGGCTGCTTGGCCATGATTCTTCTGCTGATTACTATGGTTGGGAGCCGGTATGTAGATGTGTTGTTCCGCATCTCCCCCGGGTTTCACAGTACCGCCCGTATGCTTTTCTTGCTAGTAGGGACTTCCCTTTCGATCGGCTTTCCTCTAAGTGTGTTCGGAGGAATTCTGGAAGGTCTGCAGAAGTTTTACGTCCTGAATCTGACGCAGGTAATCTCCACACTCACACGCGCATTGCTGATCCTGGTGGCGCTCAGTCACGGAGGTGGCCTGATCACGATCGCAATGATCACCGCGATGTTCCCGTTGATTGCCTCTGTTTCTTACGCAGTCATGGTGATGCACATGCTGCCTCTGGAGCTGCACCGCAGATTCATCAGTGGAGCATCATTCCGGGAAGTGCTCAATTATGGGTCAGTGACTTTCATGATTTTACTGGCCGCGCGGCTGCGGTTCAGGACGGATGCGATGGTGATCGGAACTTTTTTGTCGGCTTCAGCGATCACATATTTCACTATCGGCTCCAAATTTGTGGACTACGCGAGCGAGATCGTTCAGAGCCTGGCGCAGATCTTCACGCCGATGTCGAGCCATTTCCACACGACCGGCAACGTTGAAAAACTGCGTAAGATATTCATGCTCGGAAATCGCGCCTGTGCCCTAACCATATTCCCGATCAGCACCGTTCTAATTCTGCTGGGCAAATCGGCGATTTCCGTTTGGGTCGGCCAACGCTACGCCTCGAGTTATAGCGTTCTGCTGATCCTGCTGATTCCCTCGACTCTCTACGTAGCTCAAGCGACATCGAACAAGATTCTGTTTGGCATGAGTGAGCATCGTTCCCTGGGGGTGGTGGTTCTTCTGGAAGGGGTGGCAAACCTCATCCTCAGCATCTA
>QIAR01000775.1 GCA_003225595.1 Acidobacteriota bacterium
CAGGCGGCGCTTGGAGATGCATGACGCCGATCTTGTCTATGGTACCGACGACCTTTGCGCCGAAGGAGGTGTTGAGCTGGTTGAGCACGTCCCGGCCCGGGGTGGTCTTGAATCGAACCAGGATGTGACCAGCGCGTATGCTGCCTAGTGAATCACTCATCACGGCTGTTTGTGTGCTGTGTGCAGGCGTGGAGGCCGTTTGCGCAGAAGCCACTCCAAGAAGAAGGGTCAGAATGATCACGATGAAAACGGAATTTTTCACGATATGATCGGGCTGGGTTTCGTTGGTCACAGATTCCATGAACATGGTCGGCTCCCTGCCTCGCAGATTTAATTTTGAATTTTCGGGCTCCGGCCTCCGGGCCGTATCTCGGCGGGCCAGCACGTTTTTTCCTGGTTCGGGAGGCGTAACTGCCATGCTGTGCCCCCAGGGAAACAGTGACAAGGTTACGGTTGGACAGTGTCCCTAGGACAGTCTCGGAAGTACAGCTGAGAAGTTTTCATCGTTGCGTCGTGTCTTAGTTTTTGGGCTGCGTACATCGGGTTATCCATGAAGTCGAAGTAATCAAGGGATTTCTCTTCCTGGCCAAGTGAGTCCGGTTGACAGAGTTGCCGGTCGATCCACTTAGAGTTAAATCGGACCTAAAAGCCGCACCATGCGGGCACGGTGGCGTAGTTCGTTCAGCAAGGCTTGCGCAGCATTCTCGTACGTCCTACTTGGTTCCCTAGGCGACGGATCGGCCCATACCGCCTCGTAAATGACTTGGGCGGCCTCCCGCAAGTCCATGAGCAGCGCCGCCTCCGCATGGGCCAGCGTCGCTTCCGTTTGAGCCAACCTCTCACGTAGTTGGTCGTAGCAACTCAAGGATACCGATGCGGATTCACGTTGAGTGTTGTGATTCTCATCTAAGTTGCAGGACAAACTAGCGCCAGCATTGATTTCATCTGTGTCGGCGCAAAGCAGCAACTTGGACTCCAACAAGAAGCGCTTTGCATCCTTGTCACCGTGCACCGCCAGCTGCCTCCGTTGGCTGCACGCGGGAGTTGGACCAAGGTTGATAAAGGAACGTCGGAGCACCCCGCGCGATGCCTTCTCCAACATTTCCGCCGATTTCGCCTCTGCCCGTCTGGCGGGGACACGCTCGGCACACTTGCAGATTGGGCAGGAAGGAAGGTCGGAAGCGTAGTATGCCTTGCAACTCGCACAGGGGAGACCGTACCCCGCCCGCCGGTGATGCTTAAGTGCTGCATGCGCGTCAGCTCTAATGTTCAGCCCATCTTTTTGAGTTTTATCGTTATGAAGCTGGCTAAGGACGTCTTGAGAGAAATCCCCCGCGACCAGGACAGTACCCGCCCCGTTACGATCCGTCGTGCTGTCCCGTACCAAACGGGTGCGTTCCACGAATCCGCCTTCATGCTGGTAGTGGATTTCGAAGCGGCGACTCTTGGGTCTCGCTAAATTGCGAGAATTCGATGAAGTGGAAGATTTTCTCTACACTACCAAATGGGAAGTAGACCACAAGAGCAAAAGTGCTCCTCTCGGTGGAAAGGCTGTGAATTCTTGCAAGAATGCTGTGAATAACAGAGACAAAAGTCTTGCGCTCCTCGACGCCGAGGTCCCTTGCCTGAAGAATCAAGGGACTTGTGCATGCGAACGTTTGCAAACCAATGAGCATGGAAATGCCCTAAGTAGACCTACGATCCAGCTCAAGAACTTTCAAAACTGGAGTCATGTTATTCCCCCAAGGTATTTCCCGGCTCCTGATCATAGTCTTCACGATTCCGCTATTTCTGGTATCAGCGGCGAGCGATGCAGCTCCGGCCTCTTTTCAGGGAATCAGCTGGGATGAAGAGCTCGCGGCCAATCCATCGAGCGTCAGCTTTGGCTGTATCCAAGTGGGTAGCATCTATCATTTTCTATATAGTGCTCGGCATTTTCTTGGCTGTGCTGGTGTACGTTTTTCTCGTAGCCAGGACCCAGAGGCATACTCTTCCTCCGCAAAGCCCACCTTTGCATCAGAAGTAAGACTTTCGCTGTCTTCTCAGCGCCGGTGTGTCTGCACAGGGCTTCTACAGGCCGAGCATTGGATTTTTGTCGACGCTAATTTAGGAAGTACAACGGTTCGTGTGGGTGCGCGCACCGGAGCACTTTGCGAGGAGGGTCAGGAGGCAATTTTGACTCATGACCAGTGAGCTGTGGGCGCGTGGTTTCGACGTATGTTCCACCATCGAGCCGATAAGCTCCCGTGCTGGATCCGGCGTACACGCGTTGTCTGGAGTGTCCAAGTCGCTCCCCCAGCCTGTGCATTGAGAGCCGTGACCTGCAAGTTGTAGAGTCCGGTTGAACAATGGGCAGGTCCTGGTCACGGGCGGACGCTTTGGATCAGGTTCCAGTCTTCACACGTCTGTCGGCAGTCTGGCCAGCGCTGAACTCTACAAGTGAGGCCAAATGCGTGGCCTCAGGTCCGGATGGAAATCCTCGGACCTCGCGAATTACAGAAAATCAAAATTCCGATCGGAGAACTGGAAGAGCAAGCCGAGACCCATTTGCTCGCTGGATATTGGTGACAGGACGCAAACCAAGTCTCGCTTTACACGAGCGTCGACTTATGACCGACCAGAGATCATCCGAAGGCAGATCACATTCATCGAAGAGTGGAGCTGTGATGTAACTTGCCGTGGCAACTGGCGCACAGAGTGATCAGATTGGACTCTTCATCCTCACCTTGCTGGCTGCGCAGTTGCTTGTGGTGGACGTGTAGGTTCTGTCTTGACCTGCAGACTTGGCATCTCCAGCCATCTCGGCGCAGCACCTGGTTGCGAAGCTCTTCATACAGCGCGGGAGCAAGGCGGAGGCGAGGATGCTTGGGCTGGGCTCGGTTCACGACGCCTTCTCGGCCACATGGTGCAGGAACGCCTTCCTCTCTTCTCCGGGAAGAAATTTGAAAAACCTT
>QIAR01000097.1 GCA_003225595.1 Acidobacteriota bacterium
TGTCAGGTATTGGAGATTTCCTGAATAATGCGGGAGCTCGTGCCCGTTTCCGCCAGCAGATTGCCGCCTTTCTCGCCAGCGACAAATATCGCGGCCTGATGGTGGACTTCGAGACATTTCCCAAGAGCGCGCAGCCCGGTTACCTGGCGCTTCTACAAGAGCTTTCCCAGGACCTGCATGCCAAGGGTATGAAGTTCTACGTCAGTGTGCAAGCGCGCAACGAGGACTTCGACTACCCCGCCGTGGCTGCTCGTGTTGATGGTGTCGTGGTGATGAACTACGACGAACATTACCCCGGCGGCACACCGGGGCCAGTAGCGTCGCAGGACTGGTTTGTCGACAACCTGAAGGCGGCACAAAAAGGTATTCCCCAGGACAAGCTGATCTGCGCCATCGGCAATTACGGCTATGACTGGGTGCACAAGCCGAAGCATGGCCCAGTTCCACCCGATCTTCGCGATACAAGCGTATCCGTCCAGGACGTCTGGCTCGCGGCGCGCGACTCTGAGGAAGACGTCGATTTGGACGGCGATGCCCTAAATCCTCATTTGAGCTATCTGGATGAGCGCAATTTGCAGCACGACATTTGGTTTCTGGATGCGGTCACAGCGCTTAACGAGATGCGGGCCGCGCAGAGCCTTGGCATCAAGACCTTCGCTCTTTGGCGTTTGGGCTCCGAAGATCGTTCCTTGTGGCGGGTGTGGGATGTTCCAGGAGACGCTAGCGCAACGGACAAGCTGCGCGATGTTCCACCTGGTCAAGATGTCGATATGGAAGGCGAGGGCGAGATATTGCGCATTGAGGCGCATCCAACCAACGGTGAGCGCGACATCACGGTTGACCAAAATTCTGGCCTGATTACTAATGAGGATCTCAAGTCTCTGCCCGAACCATATCGGGTCGCTCGCTATGGATCGAATCCCAAACAGGTCGCCATTACCTTCGATGACGGTCCCGATCCCGAGTGGACCCCGAGGATCCTGGACGTCCTAAAGCGCGAACACGCACCCGCAACCTTCTTTCTCATTGGCATCCAGGCAGACAAATTTGCGTCCATTACCAGCCGGGTTTACGACGAAGGTCACGAGATCGGCAACCATACTTTCACGCATCCCGATATCAGCAACATCTCGCCTACGTTCATGAAGCTGGAGTTGAACTTGACCGAACGGCTGTTCGCCAGCCGCCTGGGAATTCGCACCGTGCTGTTCCGCCCTCCTTACTCCATTGACCAGGAACCCGACACCGAAGATCAGGTGCGCCCGCTCGAGCTTACACAGGATATGGGCTACATCAGCGTGGGCGACAAGATCGATCCCAACGACTGGCGCGACAATCCGCACCGCACGGCCGAGCAAATCACCACCGATGTGATGTCGCACCTACCGCCCTGTACGCTTTATGATCAGCGCTGCGGAAATATCATTCTCTTGCACGATGGTGGCGGCGATCGCCGGGAGACCGTACGCGCCCTTCCGATGCTTATCGAAGGGATTCGGGCGCGCGGTTATCAAATTGTTCCCGTCTATCAGTTACTCGGCAAAACCCGGACCGATTTGATGCCGCCCATCCCGGCGAACGAGCGCTGGTCGGCCCGGCTGAACTTGATTGGTTTCGAGCTGCTTGAGGCGAGTAGGGGAGGCATCTACTGGATTTTCCTGCTAGGCGACGTGTTGATGACCGGCCGCTTGGTTTTTATCGGTGCGTTCGCTGTTTTCGACCGTTTGCGGCAGCGCAGGTATGGCAGGCCTGGCGAGGCGGCGTCGTACAAACCCAACGTCGCGGTCCTGATTCCCGCATTCAACGAAGAAATGGTGATCGAGCGCACGGTGCGCGCCGTGCTCAATTCTAATTACCCGAATTTGCATGTCATTGTCATTGACGATGGCTCGAAGGATAGGACCCTGGAAGTTGTGCGCGACGTATTCGCTACCGAGGAAGCGAAAGGGCGGGTCCTAATCTTGACCAAGCCTAATTCAGGCAAGGCCGATGCCCTCAACTTCGGATTGCAGCACGTGGACGACGAAGAAATTTTCGTAGGCATCGATGCCGATACTGTCATAGCCCCGGACGCAATCACGCGGCTAGTGCCACATTTTCTGAATCCCGAGGTCGGCGCTGTTGCCGGGAATGCGAAGGTGGGCAACCGCGTGAACATCTGGACCCGTTGGCAGGCACTTGAGTACGTCACCAGTCAGAATTTTGAGCGCCGTGCCCTGAATACGTTCGGTGCAGTTAGCGTGGTGCCGGGAGCCATTGGCGCATGGCGTACCTCGGCGGTGCGCAAAGCCGGCGGATATCATACCGATACCGTAGCCGAGGATGCTGATTTGACCATGTCGCTTCTACGCCGTGGCTATCGGGTTGAGTATGAAGATTTGGCGCTGGCCTATACCGAAGCGCCAACTAATGCTAACGGACTCATGCGGCAGCGCTTCCGGTGGTCCTTCGGCATCCTGCAATCGGTATGGAAGCACCGCGGAGTGTTCGGCCGCAAAGGTGCGCTGGGTTGGATCGCTCTGCCCAACATTGTTATCTTCCAAATCCTTCTGCCGCTGGTCTCGCCCTTTATCGACCTGATGTTCAGTCTCGGCACGGTGGTGTATTTTGTGCAGAAATACTTCCACCCAGGGTCTACTGATCCTGCCAGCTTCCAGAAATTGGTGCTGTACTTCGCCACCTTCCTGGTCATTGATTTCTTTGCCTCCGTGGTCGCGTTTTCGCTGGAGCGGCGCCGGCCGGAAGGCCGGGAAGATCTCTGGCTGCTTAGCCAGGTATGGCTGCAGCGTTTCGCCTATCGACAGTTGTTCTCCGTAGTTCTATTAAAGACCATCAAACGCGCCATCGAAGGACAGCGCTTTGCCTGGGACAAGCTGGAGCGGACCGCCGCCGTGCGCTATTCGCCAGCCGAGCGCCGGGATTCAGTCAAGGTGCCGTGAGCGGCTAGATTCCTAATTCATTTCGAAATCCGGTTCGCTGGGCACAGAACGCCAACCAGCTTGTTTCCCGCCGACCTTTGCACTAAATTTGTGTAATTGACCAGCGCCGCCGTCCCAACATATATTATGGTGCCAGTCACATCCATCGCGTCGCATGCGGCGACCGTCCCTTTCGCTTCCAGCCACGGAAGGAGTTTTCCATGTTTACTGCTGAACTCACGACTACTCAAGGGAAGAGTCGGAGAATTGGCTGACACCCTCGATCGAAAGACATGTAGACTCCGGGTCGGCGGAGGCCGCCAATGCCCAAAACAAATCTGAAGCGGGAAATATGTGAGCCCGAAAACGAGATAACCGGCAACGGAGACCAGCCGATATCTGCTGTCTTAACGAGGGCGGTCGAACGTGTGTGTTCGCTGACGTCTGCCGATGGAGCTGCCATTGCTCTCCGTGACCCGCAGGGCGTCCTCTGCCAAGCCAGCACGGGCAACGCTCCTGATGTGGGTTCACGACTACAACCTGACTCCGGCCTTACCAGAGAATGCTTTGAAACTGGTCAGGTAGTGCTTTGTGAAGACGCCGAAAATGATTCGCGAGTGCGGACGTCAATTGCTAGGAGCTTGCACTTGCGTTCGGTCGTGGCTGTGCCCATCCAGGCACAGGGCTCGGTTGTCGGTGTAATGGAGGTGTTCTCTTCTCGACCTTCCGCCTTTGCCACCACCGAGGTTGCCGCGTTGCAGCGTATCGCCGATTTACTCGCTCCTATTTCGGCTCCAGGACCGTTGAAGGGCGACCAACCTGTTGCAACTGGTCGGCCCCTTGTCGTCGCCCAGGCAGAAGCGCCCTCGTTCGCTGAAGAGCAGCCGGCAACCCAACAGACGTCTATCGTGGGCCCTCCGGAGCGCTTGGCCGATTTCACACGGCAGACTATAGGAGTTGAAGCGGGAAGGCTCTCTTCTCCCGCGGTTACGCCGGGCATCTTTGGGCGGGTTGAAAAGAGGACCGCAACGTTAACATGGCTCGCTGCTGCTGCAGCGGTTCTGTCTTTGCTCTCGCTTCTTCTACTCTTTTTCGCCAGCTCCCATCGCGGGCCGACGAAAGTGCCCTCTGTCGCCACCATTCCGCCCGCTTCGGGTCCAGTGAGATCCGACGAGACAGTTACTGGATCGACGGGAGCAGAAGGTGCCTCACCTACGTCGCGCGCGGGTCCGGTTGAGGAGAGCAAAACTCCGGCACTTAAGAACCCCTCTCCGCAGCCAGCCCAGCCAGTTTCGAAGACGCCAGCCGTGGAAGCTCACGATGCAGGAGTCGTCCGTCCGGCTTCTCCAGCGCTTGTGATCGAAGGGGCGCCGCCCGGAGCGCAGATTTTTGTCGATGACCAGTTGACCGCCTCAACAGATTTGGAAGGTCAGGCAAAAATTTCAACGCTCGCTCCCGGTCAACACCGGCTGCGTCTTAGGCTCAACGGTTATGAAGATTACGACCAGGGCATCGACCTGTCGGCGGGGCAGACTTCCAGAGTCGTGGCCAAGCTTGAACCGTTCGAATTGCCGATCTTGGCTGCACCCGCCAAGCCTCCAAGCCTTGCGGTCACGGCGACACCTCCTCCCGTCGTGAGATCGACGAAGGTTGCCATTCCCGACTTCGTGCTGGATCGCACCCTCAAGGGCCACTCCAGTTGGGTCACTGCCGTCGCGTTCAGTGCCGATGGGCAGCGACTCGCCTCGGGAAGCTGGGACCAGACTGTCAAGTTCTGGGACGTGCCGTCGGGAGAAAAGTTGGGCAGCCTCGCCAGCAAGATGAAGGAAGTCCAGACGCTTGCCTTCAGTCGCGACGGACAGTGGCTGGCGACAGAGAATTCCGCCAACACAGTCACCCTTTGGGATGCCGCGACGGGACGGGAAATCCGCACGCTTCCTGGCAATAAGCCTTTGGGCGTCTTGGGCAGTAACTGGGTTTATTCGATCGCCTTCAGTCCCGATGGCCGCTGGCTGGCCACTGGCGTGGACGACAAGACCGTTCGATTATGGGATGTCAAGACGGGGCGCGCGGTACGTGACCTGGAAGCGCCCCGAAGGTCCGTGATCTACATCGCCTTTAGCCCGGATGGGCGTTGGCTGGCTTCCGGGGGTGATGACAAGACCATCAGGATTTGGGAAGTATCCACCGGACGAGAAATACGGACGCTGAGCGGTCACAAGAAGCCCATCTACGCCGTTGCTTTCAGCCCGAACGGACGCTGGCTCGCCTCCGCTAGTGCAGACAAGAGCGTAAAGCTCTGGGAAGTCGCCACGGGCCGCGAGGTCCATACTCTGACGGGTCACGGGAACGTGGTGAGCAGCATTGTTTTTAGCCCGGACGGTCGCTGGCTGGCTTCTGGCAGTTGGGATAAGACCATCAAGATCTGGAACGTGGAGTCAGGACATGAAGTGCAGACTCTGGGCGGGCACACCCATCACATCTATACGGTCGCTTTCGATTCCCGTGGGCGGTGGCTAGCCTCGGGTAGCGAAGATGGCACGATTAAGCTCTGGCGATTAGGCGAAGCCGTAGACCAGATTGGATTGCGGTGACGAGTGACGAGTAAGGCGGGAAACGAAGGTGTCTGAGGCGCCGGTACGAAAGACGACAGTCTCGGGCTGGGGAATTCGTGAATCAGAAAAGGAAATCCAGGGCCATCTCAATACATTCCAATTCTCAATAAGGGAGAAGCCGTTATGTGGAACCAAGCACATCCTTATGAAACCATGTCTGGCGCGGTCCGATGCTTGTCGCATTATGGAATCGTCCAGTCCGTCATGCTGCTGGCCGTTATCGTGCTGGGCGTGGGCACGACTATTGTTTCCGCTCAGAGCCTGAACTGGGAGGGACAGGACGGAATTTACGTCACGCCACTGGCGTACGCGGTTCCGTCGACCGACAAAGGCTTGGGCAGACCCGTTGTTGCCTATCACTACCTCGACGCCGGGCCAGTCCTGGGCGGATTCCATCAGGTGTCGGTCACCGTGGGAGCATTCAATCGTGTTGAGTTTGGGTACACGCGAAATCTCCATCAGGATGGCAGTACAGCTGGCCTGAGTACCCTATGGAGCAGCGGTTTCAATGCCTTTCACGGGAAACTCAATTTCTTACCGGAAAGGAGGGCTTGGCAGCCCGCCTTGTCGGTGGGTTTTGTGGCGCGCAGCCAGGTTCGAAATGTAGGGGGCGTCATCCAAGGCCAGGACACGAACAACGCAGACTTCTACGCCGTAGCCACCAAGACGGTAACCCAGATCCGGAAACTTCCGTTGGTGTTCAATCTCGGTTACAAAGCCACCAATGCCTCGTTGCTGGGGCTGGTGGGAAACGCTCCAGCCTACAAGGGACGATTGTTCGGGGCAGCCGCGTTCGCCCTCAAAGGGCCAGGGAGGAGTACGATCTTGCTGGGCTCTGAATTCCTGCAGGAGCCACGAAGCGTTGAAAACTTGCCAGCCGCAGTGGTACCGACGACCATAACTTACGCGATTCGCATTGTGCCTGCAGGGGCTCTGCCTCTCCATGGTTGGGGCGTGGAGAACCCGAAGCTTACCATCGACTTTGGTGTAGCTCAGGCAGCCGGCACTGTCATGCCCGGGGTGAACCTCCAGGCACGGCATCAATTCGCCCTTGGTATCTCTTACGGATTCTGAGGGCCCGGAAAAACGCAAAGTCTGGTTTTCAGTGAGAGCGCCTCCACAGCCATTGGGGACAATTTTGGTGTGTTTCCCGATGCTACAATTAATTGTTCGATCGCCGCTTCCCACAGTTCCAAATATCTCCTCGAGGTGCATCGATGGCAACGGTTGAAGCCCCCACTCGCCCGCAGGTCCGCCTGCATGAAGGGTCGTTCGCGAACGAGCCGCTGGTTGATTTCAGCAACCCAGAAAATGCCCGCAAGATGCGCGCTGCGATTGAGAAAGTGCGCGCCCAGCTGGGGCGCGAATATGACTTGATCGTTGGTGGAAAGCGCGTCAAGACCACGGATAAGATCAGGTCTTTGAATCCGGCGAAACCCTCGCAGGTTGTCGGACTCCACCAGAAAGCAGGGAAGGAACACGTTGAGCCCGCGATGAACGCCGCGCTCAGGGCATTTGAGACTTGGAGCCGCACTTCGGTCGAGGAGCGCGCTAGCCTGCTGTTCCGCGTCGGCGACCTGCTGCGCG
>QIAR01000098.1 GCA_003225595.1 Acidobacteriota bacterium
CTCCCCAGTCGGTGAGAGGGACCAAAACACGAGCCGCGTTTGCAATTTCGCGGTCTGGGACACAAAACCAGATGACATGGGCATCGAGCTGAGCATCGTCCTGGGTCGAAGGGCGAGCATTCGTCTTGCCGGCCAACTCACGCCCTTTTCGCTTCGAGGCCCTGCTCTCACCAGCGACGATCTCGCGAATTCGATATCCCGCCCGGCGCAACGATACAGCTAACGCGCTTCCCAAGCTTCCGGGGCCCACAATCGTAACGGTTGGCTTGCTCACCATCGCCGGGCAGCATAACAGGGCTGACGCGTACGAGGAAGTTTTGGCGTGTGCATGGCCCTCGGCCGCGTCTCATCGCATAGACCTGGTTTTCACGAAGTGCTCTTAGGGAGGGCACGGCTTGAGTGGTGCTTCGCTCTTGGAAACAGAAGCTTAGGGTCGGCCGGCCTTGCCGGATTCTGGCTACGTGAATGCAAATGGACGCTGATCGGTGAAAGACCTCGGGTGCCGACCGTTAGTAACCGCGGTAACCTGCCGATAACCCAGAACCCTGTGGTATAAAACCAGCAGCATTAAAGCCCAATTTTCACGCGAGGTGTTCCCGAGCCCTTGGAGCGCCCGCGGTAGGTCTTGAGGGAATTCTTGAGTTTTATCAACTTTGCAGCCCGCGAGATCAATTGCAAAATCGTGTATTACGGCGCCGGGCTTGGCGGCAAGACGACGAACCTGCAGTTCATTTATCAGAAGACCGCCGAACAACAAAAAGGCAAGATGATCTCGCTGGCCACCGAAACGGAACGTACGTTGTTTTTCGATTTCCTGCCTTTGGATTTGGGCTCCGTCCGCGGATTCAAGACTCGCATTCACCTGTACACCGTCCCTGGCCAGGTTTTCTACGATGCCAGCCGAAAACTTATCTTGCGCGGGGTCGACGGGATTGTCTTCGTGGCCGACTCTCAGGAAGAACGTATGGATGCGAACGTTGAGGCCTTGGACAACTTGATGGCCAACCTAAAGGAACACGGCTACGACTTCCACAAAATCCCCTACGTCCTGCAGCTCAATAAACGCGACCTACCCAATGTGCTGCCGTCGGAGAAGCTGGCACACGAACTGCGCCGGAAAAATGAGCCGGTGATTGAGGCAGTCGCTTTCCAAGGCGTCGGCGTCTTTGACACCCTGAAAGAGATAGCGAAGCAGGTGCTGACGGAACTCAAGCGGGGCGGTTGAAGCCGCTACCGCATCCGAAACGATCTCAGCATCTCCTCGAATGTTGGCCGCAGCCGGCCGAAATCCTGGTCAGGAGAAATGAAGACTAGGTAAATGAGGTTGCCGTCGCTGCGCTTCATCGCAACCAGCCAGTCGCGTTCCCGAACCGCTCGCCCGCTTTGATCCTGGAGCGGTGAGTTCCCGATCAGGTCAACAGACTTCCCCGGTGCACCGTTCACGCGGATATTTTCATCGTACCCGATCTGTCTTAGGTCTGGATTCGACTGGCGCAATGAGGACACTAGTTCGTGAGTCTCCTGGTCGAGGCTCTCGTTTGGATCCTCTGGCTGATAGGCATTGATCATCACACCATAGGCAACCGCGTTTTGAGAAACCCCGCTGCGCGGAGCGATCGTCACGGCCGAGTTCTGATCGCCGAAGACCTCCCAGTTGTCGGGATATGAGACCTGAAAGGCACTGTGATTGAGCGTGCGCATGCTGCCGCTGGGCGCGATACCTCCTCCGGCCTGCCCGCCGGTCTGACCCGTTCCACCTGACTTTTGCTGGGCGGCGATCTGTTGCGCCGTAAGTGGTTTCATGCTCCCCACGCGCTGCTTGATGTTGTGGAACTCCCCGCTATCGCTGCGGAAGCTCTTGGGCGGGAGTGTGGCTACTTCTTGCGAGACATATTGAACACGGTTGCCGGGATCGGGGTGATCACTGAGGAACTGAGGAGCACGCGAGCCGCCCTCCTGCTCGATTTTGGTGAAGAACTGCGCCATGGCATGCGGGTCGAAGCCGCTGTCGTACATGATGTCAGCGCCGAGCAGATCCGCTTCCTTCTCGGCCTGGCGCGAATTTTTCAGAAAGTACGAGCCCACGCCGAATGAAATGCCGAGTTGTGCTGCCTGGGAAAGCGCACCACGACCCATGATCCCGCCCAGAATAGCAAGTGGCAGTTGCGCCGCCATTTGTTTGCTGGCCGCCCGTGTCCCGTGCCGTTGCACAACGTGTGAAATTTCGTGCGCCATCACACCTGCCAGTTCGCCCTCGTTGTCTGCCGCCTGGATGGTCCCCAGGTTCACGTAAACCGGCCCACCGGGCAGAGCAAACGCATTGATCTCTTTCTGGTTGACGACGTGGAAACTGTAAGGCCACTTCTCTCCGGGCGCGTGTGCCGCCAGCTGCGCCCCAAGCCGCTGAACGTACTTCACAACGGGATCTGAGTCAGGCAACAGGGGAAGCTGTTTGCTGGCTTGGGCCGATGCCTGTTGTCCGGCCTGGACCTCTTCCTGTGGTGAAAACATGTCGAAGCCGTGACTAGGTTCGACGCGGGCTTGCAGCAGGGGCGGCACCGCGATGCATAAGGACAACATCAGCGCCATCAAGCGCGACCCAAGGGATCTCATTTTCATGTTTCCTCCTGGATCCCGTACTGCCGGGACCATCGCATCCTACTTAGTTTAGATGCGCCGATGATTGGTTGTTCTGCCCTAAACGGGAGTCCGGGGAAATAGAAGGGTAAGCGGATGAGCTGATTGGGGCAGGGTTCACACAAGAAAAAGGGTGCCTGGTTGGGCACCCTACCTACTATACCTACTAATGCTTTCTCAAAAAGGACTACTACTTAGGGTCCGGCGGCGAGGTCGCGCCGAACTCGCGACGGCCTGCTATGGCCCGAACCGTGCGGGCCGCCTGCGGAGGCGCTGCTGCCGCTGCACCGAAACGCTCCAGGAGCACCTCCTTCGGCTTCCTTCACGAATGTCAGCCGGCCGTCGGCGGTCAGATCAACCCGAACAAAATCTCCGAGCTTTACCTGCCCGGTCGCCACCAGGTTGGCCAGCGGGAAAACGAGGTGCCTCTCGATGGCGCGCTTCAAGTGCCGCGCACCGTACTTTGGATCGGTGCCCTCACCCAGCAAAAAACTCTTCACTTTGGACGTGCAGTTGAACACGAACTGACTCGCGCCCGAAGCCATCAGGATGCGCTGCTGCACCATTCCCAACTCAATTTCCAGGATCTCTTGCAGGTGCGCCGGACGCAGCGTCTTGAAGACCACGACTTTGTCGATACGGTTCATGAACTCGGGCGAGAACTTGCGCCGAGCCGCTTCGATCGCGGTCCGGTCGATCTTTTCATCGAGTGAGGCGTCGACTTGATTCGGCTTCCGCGCGAAGCCGAGACCGCCGTCGACCAGGCTGGTCATCTCACCTGCCCCAAGATTTGAGGTCATGATGATGATGCACTGCGAAAGATCCACACGGCGATTGTCACCCAGGGTGAGCGTCGCCTTATCCAGAATTCCGAGCAATAACTGCCAGAGGGCGTCGGAAGCTTTTTCGATTTCATCGAATAGCAGAATCGATAATTTCAGCTTTTCCGTGTGCCATTGATTCAGCGCTTCCTGGGTTAGCAGGGGATGGGTCTCGCGGTGGCCCAGGTAGCCTGGGGGCGAACCGATCAGTTTCGCGATTTCATGCGAGTGCTGGAACTCGGCGCAATCGATCTTGATGCAGGCGCGCGCATCGCCAAACATGGATTCGGCCATCGCCTCAACCACGCGAGTCTTGCCCGAACCCGTGGGTCCCAGGAATAACAGATTTCCTACGGGACGCCCTGGCGGATTCAGACCGGCCAGAAACATCTGATAGATTTCTGCGACCTTTTCGACGGCTTGATCCTGGCCGACGATTTTGCGCCGTAAGGCGGTGTCGAACTCTTTGGCATCATTGCTACGGCGGGTCGGATCGAGCACAGTGGCGAGACTTGTTCTCATAGGGTTTTGGGCCCTAACCTTTCCTGGGCCTTCTTACCTCTTCCTGGGAGAGCGTGCCGACTTCTTTTAAGCCGCAGGGGCCATTTTTTGTCACCTCTGCGGTCGTAATGTGTTACTGCAAGCGGCTCGCCATCTCATCTGGACAGCCCAAACCATCCATTTCTGCATCCTTAGATGCTGGTAGAAGCAAACGGGCTATGCGAAGCCAGCAGCTTAGGGCTGGGTTAAGAGAAATTATTTGCGCATCCGGGAACTTTCTTGCTGCGCCATACAGGGATAACCGTAGCGACTGTCTTTGACCGGAAGTAACTGGCACCCGGTTTAGCTGGGGGTTTAGTATCCAGTTGGGTTTGATCTGGGGGAATAAATTGCGACGTCTGCGCTCCCTTTCCATCATTGTGGCGGTCTGCCTGTTGCTCGTCGCGGCGGTGCGGTGGCAGAATTCCGGAATTCCATCAGCGGTTGCGCAACCCCAAGCAGCGCCGCAAATTCTTTCAACTTCGAACAGTGCAATCCATCTCACCAAGGCCCCCGATCCGCTGACGCTCCAGACTACTGCGCCGGGGACAACCGTCTACGTTGCGAAAAGGGGCGATAGTATCACCTTCGTCTCCCGTCAATTCTTGAAGAAGACCTCCTACCTGACTTCCGTGGAATTGAGCGATGCCATCCGCAAGGCCAACGGAGATCGCCAGGGCAATACCTTGAAGTCAGGCGAATCGATTGTGATCCCAGGGATCTTGGAAGGCCCGATCACGGAGAAGCCGATTACCGTGCCCCGCGACTTCGAAGTGCGAGCCGTCTATCTGACCGGTGTCATGGCAGGCAGCGAACATGGCCGGCAGATTATCCGCCGCTGGCGCGATCTGGGGGGGAACGCGGTGGTATTCGATATCAAAGATAGCGACGGAATCGTGAATATCGCGTTTGATCATCCGCTAGCCAGCAGCGCCCATCATCCTTACATTTCCGATCTGCCCAAATTGACGCGCTATCTGCATTCCCAGGGGATGCATGCCATCGCTCGCATCGCAATATTTCGTGACGAGCGGCTGGTCACAACCCACCCGGAACTAGCGGTAAAGTCCCACCGCTCAGGCCAACCCTGGCGCGAGAACGGCAAGCTGGTCTGGACCGACCCCTCGCAGGCCAAGGTGCAGGACTACAACATCGTCCTGGCGAAGAAGGCGGTAGATTCTGGAGCAGATGAAGTGCAATTCGATTACGTCCGCTTCCCCGCCGAAGGCGACCAAAAAGATGCAAACTTTTTATTTCAGACCGAACATCCCGGTTGGCGGCGCACAGACGTGATCGCTGATTTTCTGAAGCATGCCTATGGTGAGCTTCACCCCATGGGGGTTCTCTTGTCGCTAGATGTCTTCGGAGTCATGGCCTGGCAGCGTCCCGTAGACCTCGCTCACACCGGGCAGGACATAGTCGGCATGGCAAAATTTTGCGATGTGCTTTCGCCCATGATCTACCCTTCACACTTCTTCGGGATGGACGGCTACGCGCACCCCGGAGATGCGCCTGAGCACTTCATCGGCGAATCCATGGATCGTTTCGGGTTGATTACCAAGGGCAGTGGCGTGGTGATTCGCCCCTGGCTTCAAGCCTTCGGCTGGCGCACCAGAACATACTCGCCGAAGTACATCGAGGTACAAGTCCAGGTCGCCAAAAACAAGGGCGGAATCGGTTTCTTGTTCTGGAATGCCAATAACAATTACAGCAAACCTTATGCGGCCATGCCTGACATGGGCGCCGCCAAGGCCCAGTTCTTCCGTGGCGACGAACTGCCCGCGCCCGTACACGTCGGCTTGGCGCCAGCTCCTATCGCCCCGGAAGGCTCTACCGCCGGTGTCCACTGAAACCTGACCCAAACAGGAGCAAACCGCTGGTTCTCTTAGCAGACTTCAGTTTTCGTTATGCCAGCCAGAAAAGCCTCTTTGGCAGGTTCTTCCGTCGGTTATAATTACGCCTAATTAGTCCGCGTTTATGCCCTACCCCTGCTAAGCCGCGCCGCTTGTATTTTCTGCCAGCAGGCGGATCACCCCGCGGAACAAGTTTGGCAGCAAAACTGCAACTCCCAGCCAGCCCGGTGAATCTGTAACCAAGTTAGGAGCGCCCATGGCGATTCAGAAGACGGAGAGAGTCTGGCACAACGGTAAGTTCATTCGTTGGGACGATGCACACATCCACGTCATGTCTCACGTGGTCAACTATGGCTCATCGGTCTTTGAAGGCATCCGTTGCTACGCCCTCCCGAGTGGGCCGGCGATCTTCCGCGCCCAGGATCACATCCAGCGTCTGTTGGACTCCGCCAAAATCTATCGTATCGACCTCGACTACACCACTGAAGAGCTGGTCACGGCGCTGGTCGAGCTGGTGAAGAGCAATCGTGTGTGGCCGTGTTACATCCGGCCCATCGTGCTGCGCGGGTATGGCGAAGCCGGTGTCAATCCATTCAATTCGCCCACCGAGGTCTACATCGCCAATTACCCATGGGGCAAGTATCTGGGCGCGGATGCCGAACAGGGCGTTGACGTCTGCGTTTCTTCCTGGACGCGGATTGCGCCCAACACGCTGCCTGCCATGGCCAAGTCGGGCGCAAACTACATGAACTCCCAGCTCGTCAAGATGGAAGCCATCATCAACGGCTACCTCGAAGGCATCGCTCTCGACGCCAATGGCTATGTGAGTGAAGGGTCGGGTGAGAACTTGTTCGTGGTGCGCAACGGCACACTGCAAACCGCGCCCCTGGGCAACTCGGTGCTGCCGGGAATCACCCGAGACTCTGTACTGACGATTGCCCGTGAGCTGGGCATTCCGGTAGTGGAGCAGGGCATCCCGCGCGAGATGCTTTACATCGCCGACGAGGTCTTTCTGACCGGTACGGCAGCCGAGATCACGCCCGTTCGTTCCGTCGACAAGATCAGCGTTGGCAAGGGCACCATTGGGCCGATTACCAAGTCCATCCAGAAAGAGTTCTACGCGATCATCCGGGGAGAGAGGCCGGACCGCTTCCAGTGGCTCACGCCGGTGCCTGTCGGCAGCAAGCAGCCTGTCAGCGTCTAAGTCCTTCGACAATCAGCCTTCTCTCGGGGCGCGCAACGCGCCCTCCCCTTTTTGTTCACAAGCTAAAAGCGTGCGCCTGCCGACTTCTACCTCAAGCCAGTCGCCCTAAAGCTTGAGCCGTCAAAACCATTACCCGCGCCTATTACTTAGGTCATCTTGGGTTAGTCGAGGTTTCAGGCCATGATAGGAGATGGTTCTTGGGGGAAGTGTCTAATGACTGTTGATGACTTGCTTCGCACCGCGATGGAGCGGCGCGCCTCTGACTTACACCTGAAGGTGGGGAACTATCCCCATCTTCGCATTGATGGGGAATTACTCCCGCTCACCGATCAGCCCCGCGTCACCGCCGAGGACATGTTGAACATGGCCTTCAGCATGATGTCCGCGCGCCAGAAGCAAAAATTCAAAGAGACCACGGAAATCGATATGGCGTACGGCGTAGCCGGACTGGGACGCTTCCGTGTGAACGTGTTCCAACAGCGCGGCAATGTGGGATTGGTGTTGCGCGTGATTCCAACTAAGATCCGCGCGCTTGACGAACTTTACTTACCGAAAGTGGTGGAGCAGATCTGCGACATGCCCCGGGGCATGGTGCTCGTCACTGGCGTCACTGGCTCCGGTAAGTCGACTACCTTGGCCGCAATGGTCGACCGTATAAACTCCGGCCGGGCCGAACATATCATCACCATCGAAGATCCCATCGAGTTTCTGCACCGCGACAAAAAAGGCTACGTAAACCAGCGCGAGGTGGAAGTCGATACGCCTTCGTTCTCGACCGCACTACGCGCCTCGCTACGCCAGGACCCCGATGTGATTCTGGTGGGCGAAATGCGTGACCTGGAAACGATCGGAACGGCGCTGCACGCTGCCGAAACCGGCCACATGGTCTTCTCCACTTTGCACACCCTCGATGCGGTGGAAACCATCAACCGCATTATCGCCATCTTCCCGCCACCCGAACAGAAGCAAATACGGCTGCAGTTGGCGGCCGTGCTGCGTGCCGTCATCAGCCAACGACTGGTAAGGCGCTCCGATACGGAAGGGCGCGTGCCCGCGGTGGAAGTCATGATTAATACCGCCTACATTCGCGAATGTATTCTCGTGCCGGAAAAGACGCGTTCCATCCGCGACGCCATTTCCGCCGGCACTTCGCAATACGGCATGCAGACCTTCGACCAATCGCTGTGGGACCTCTTCCAGGCCGGCCTGATCAACTACGAAACGGCTCTGGAGAGCGCTTCGAACGCCGATGATTTCAAGCTGCGGATGCAGGGTATCGCCTCCACTGCCGACATTTCCCGTCAATCTATGCAGTCTGCTGGTTTTGGCCGGCACTGATTGGAACCTCCTGAACATGTGGGCGCGTGCGAGCGCGCCCTTTTTGCAGCTTGATCTCACAGAGTGCAACCCAGCCAAACGCAGAGCATCAACTCACAACAGATGATGCCGAAGGTGAGATTGCACGGTCAGTTTAGGAAACAAACTTTAATTGCGAGCCTATGCGCTTTCTTCCTGATAGCGGCGGCCGCTCGCGGACAACAGGTCGATGCAGCGTTTGGCCTGAGTACGGTGTCGGCGCCTTCGGCAGCCAGCGCCTCGGCTAATTACTCACCCCAGTCGCTGACGGGCGGCGCGTATCCGAGTTTCAGTGGCGATTTCCTCATCAAAAAACAGTTTGGAGTCAATGGCGAGATATCGTGGAGGGCCAGCCAGGCTTTCTACCAGGGCTTTTATCCTTTTCGTCCAATCTTCTACGATTTCAATGGAATCTGGATTCCGCAGCTTGGGAAACACTTTGCCGGTGAGCTGATGGCTGGAATTGGTGCGGAGAGCGCCCGCTTCTATCAGCCTTTTACCATCTGCGGTTTCAACGGATGTACGAACTACGTGAGCAGCAATCACTTTCTGGGTCACTTCGGGGGTGGAATTCGCGCTTACCTGTTCGGCAATTTCTTCGTTCGTCCGGAGGCGCACCTCTATCTCATTCGTAATAACTTTGAATTCAGCTCTGCCCGCGCGACGCGGTTCGGAGTGTCCATCGGCTATACGTTCCGTCCGCAACAGTACTAGCCGGCAACCGGAACGAACGATCTGGTTTGATCACGAAAGAGAGCGCAAACGAGGAATCGGCCCGCGGCTGTGTGCAGGAGTCAGGAGAAAACAGGCATGCGCCTACCAGCCGAGTGCACACTTCCACTCACGGGAATTCTTCCATTCACTCTGATCCGTGCCCAGTACGTTCAGCACGTCATGGATCGTGGAGATATCAAACACATGATTCAGCCGCGTACGCTCCAGCATCTCGTAGACCAGAGGTGAAGGATTTACCAGCTTAAGCTGAATACCATTATCGCGAGCCCAACGGTGCAAGAGCACAAGCGTGCCCAGGCCACCGCCATCCAATGATTCAACATCAGACAGGTCAAGCACAATGATGCGAGCGCTGCCCTGCGCGGAAACGGTGCTTTTCAACGTATAGACCGCTTCGCCGCGGACGATGCGCCCGGCACACTTGACAACCGCTACGTCCCCCGACTTCTCGCAATTTACGCTAAACATGACTTCCTCGCTTACCCTAATAGACGACTGAGGTCGCCGAATGTCACCACCGAATCTCTGGACCGCGTGTGCTAAATAAAGCCCCGCCCGAGCCGCCTATTTTGTAAAGAACCCATCCATGATCTATACGGAATCAGTCGTGAGGAAGTTCCGTTTTTGTATTACTTGGACCCTGCATGCTGCTGATTCATGGGCTTTTCACCAAAAATGTACGGATTGCGGTAAGGTTACCGGTATGTCGTTTACACGGCCCAGGAAGACTTACCGCGAGGACGAACTGTATCAGTATGCGGTCGGCGCCCTCGCCCGCCGCATGCGATCGGTAGCGGAGCTCAAGCGTTTGCTGCGGCCAAGGGTCGAGGCTGAGACCGAGTATGGCCAGACCTTGATCGAACTTGTAATCAGAAAGCTGAAGGACCAGGGCTACCTCAATGACGCAAAATATGCGGCGGCGTATTCCTCGTTCCGGCGCGATAACGAAAAATTCGGCCGCAGGCGTGTGATCACGGACCTGAGAGCCAAGGGGGTGCACGGCGAGGTCATCGAGAAAGCAATTTCTTCTGTTTATGACGATGTGAATGAAGAGAAGCAGGCACG
>QIAR01000099.1 GCA_003225595.1 Acidobacteriota bacterium
TTTGCGAGTAAAGGGCGCGCTGGTCACAGTGTTGGCTGTGCTGGCCCTGGCGACGGCTACGGTTGCCTCGGACCTCCACGAAGGCCTTCCCGCGTTCTTGCTAGCGGCCCAGGAGCCAGCCCAATCGCAAACTCCTGGACCCGCTCCTGAGGGGCCGCCGAAACCCGCGTTGGGCAGCATGTCTGCCTATGAGGGCCTGATCGTGCACGACATCGTTTTCCACGGTCTTCCCGCCAACGCTCAGGACCACCTGCGCCAAGTACTATCGCAAAAATCCGGCCATCCCCTGGACCATGATCTGATCCGCCAGAGTATCCAGACTCTCTATGCCAGCGGACGTTTCGCCGACATCCAAGTCGCCGCCGACCGCACTTCCGATAATCAGGTTGATCTTGCTTTCATCACCACCCCGAACTATTTCGTTGGTGATATCAGGATTGAAGGCGCTCCCGCCCGGCCCACCTTTAATCAGATCGTAAACGCCAGCAAATTTCAGCTCGGCGAGCTCTTCACTCCGGAAAAGATGGAGCGGGCGCTAAAGAATATTCGGCAGTTAATGCAGGAGAACGGTTATTACCGCTCTAATGTGACCGAGGACGAGGTTACCCACCCGGAAACGCAACAGGTGGACCTTGTATTCCGTGTCACTCCAGGTGCGCAGGCTCACGTGGGCCAGGTCACCGCGACTGGCAATCCGGGCTACTCTCAAGGCCCGATCCAGGACATCACCAAGATGCACCCCGGAGACCGCATTTCCGTTGACCATGTCACTCGGGCCCTGCAACGGCTGCGGAAGAAATATCAGAAGCGAAACCGTCTGCTGGCGCAGGTCTCCATTATCCAACGCAACTACCGGCCGGAAACAAATGCCGTGGACTACAACTTCCAGATTGATCCCGGCCCCACGGTGGATATCGCTGTCAGTGGTTTCAAAATTCGTCGTGGCGTCCTCAAGAGAGATGTGCCGGTTTACGAAGAAGGCGCGCTCGATGACGACCTGATCAACGAGGGCCGGCGTAACCTGTTGGATTATCTCCAGGGACGCGGATATTTCGACGCTAAAGTAGGAATCGAGAGGCATTCTGACCCAGCCAAAAACGAGTTGCGCGTAACGTATGCTATCGATAGGGGACCGCGTCACAAACTCGCAAAAGTCATCATTCAGGGCAACAAGTACTTCGATCGGGAACTGCTTCGTGGTCGCATGCAGGTGCAGCCGGCGAGCCATCTCTTCTCCCATGGCCGGTTCAGCCACAGCTTGCTGAACCGCGATATTCGCGGCCTTGAGCAACTTTACCGCGCGAACGGTTTTCGCGAGGTGCGAATCAAGGGCGACGTCGAAGACGACTATCGGGGGGTCAAAGCGCAATTAGGCGTCATCGTGCAGATTGAGGAAGGACCGCAAACTCTGGTGGGTGCCCTTCACGTCGTGGGTAACAATACGATTCCCCAAGATCAACTTCTTCCGTTGCTCAGCACATCGGAAGGCCAGCCCTTCTCCGAGTTCAATATCGCCGGTGATCGCGATTCCGTCTTGAATTACTACTTTAATCACGGTTTTCCCAATGCCAATTTCGAGACGTCCACCAAACCAACCGAGGGTCAGGCAAATCGTATGGACGTGACCTTTTCCATCCGCGAAGGCGAGCAATTCTTTGTCAACCAGGTGCTAGTCTCAGGCCTGAATTACACACGGCCATATATCGTCAAACGCGAGTTACGCGTAATTCCTGAGACTCCGCTGAGTCAGCAAGACATGCTGGACACGCAGCGCCACCTCTATGATTTGGGACTCTTCAACGAGGTGGACACGGCTGTGCAGAACCCCAACGGCAACGAGTCGAATAAGAATGTTCTGGTCGACGTTCAGGAGGCCAAGCGCTATACCTTCAATTACGGTTTGGGTCTGGAATTCCAGACCGGGCAGCCCGCGATCGGCAGCAATCAACCTCAGGGCGAAACGGGTGTGAGCCCGCGCGTCTCCTTCGACGTTACCCGCCTGAACTTACGCGGGAGAAATCAAACCGTAGCCTTCAAAACGCACGTCGGACGTCTGCAGCAACGAGCTCTGGTCAGCTACGACGTGCCGAAATGGTTCAACCGTGACCTTCGGCTTACCTTCACCGCGTTTTACGACAACACACTGGACGTAACTACGTTTACTTCACAGCGGCTGGAAGGATCAGTGCAAACCGAACAGAAGATCAATAAAGCAAGCACTATGATCTACCGCTTCACTTACCGCCGCGTTCGAGCCAGCAACGTCGTTGTCACTAGCGAGCAGATACCCTTGCTTTCCCGACCGGTGCGTGTCGGCATACCTGGTTTCACCTATGTCCGGGACAAGCGGGACAATCAACTCGAAACCACCAGGGGCAATTACACTACTATCGACGGTGGCGTCGCCTCGAGTTACTTCGGCTCTCAAGCCGATTTCGGTCGTTTGCTGGTCCAGAACGCTACTTACCAGCCGTTTGGCAAAAATCGGCCGGTCAATCGGAAATACGTTTTCGCCCGTTCTACCCGCATTGGCATCGAGAACCCGTTCAGTAGTACCGTGATCATTAATCCCGGAGAAATCACGGACAGAAGTCAGATCCCCCTTCCTGAGCGCTTTTTCTCCGGTGGTGGAAACTCACATCGCGGCTTTGGGTTAAATCAAGCAGGCCCGCGAGACCCAATAACCGGGTTCCCCCTCGGAGGCAGTGCCCTGTTTGTCAATAACCTGGAACTTCGTTTCCCTTCCCTGACCTTGCCGTACCTGCAGGATAATGTGAGCTTCGCGATTTTCCATGATGCCGGAAACGTGTTTACCGCTGGCCATGACATGCTGCGCAGCCTTCTCCAATGGCGTCAGCCCAACCCAAGCCTCTGCTTACAGGAGAGCACCGCTTCGCAGTGCAACTACGATTACATTTCTCAGGCGGTTGGCATCGGGGTGCGATATAAGACACCCATTGGTCCGGTGCGATTCGATTTCGGATACAATCTGAATCCACCGGCATTCCCTAGTTTCCAACTCGATTCACAGGGGAATCCGACAACTAATTTCATCCCGCAGCATGCACGACGCTTCAACGTTTTCTTTAGTATTGGGCAGACATTCTGATGATCCGCAAATATTTTTGCCTCGCAATTACTTTGTGGTCATTGGTCATGCTGCCCGCGCGCGCTAGTGACATCATTGACCGCATCGTGGCCACGGTCAACGGACATGCCATCCTGCAAAGCGATTGGGAGGAGGCCATCCGTTATGAGGCTTTCATTGACGGTCGCTCACTCGACAAGCTCACTCCCGATGATCGTAAGGCAACCCTCGATCGCTTGATCGACCAGGAACTGCTGCGTGAGCAAGTACGCTCCTCCGCTTCGCAAGCCAAGAACACGGAACTTGAACAACGCATTCAGGAAATTCGCAAGCTGTATCCGGGCGCCGAAACTGAGCAGGGCTGGAGCGCCAGGCTCGAAAGATACGGCCTGAACGAGAAGGAACTGAAAAACCGGGTTGCCCAGCAGCTTAATCTGATGCAAATGGTGGAAGCCCGCTTGCGCCCTGGCATTCAGGTGGACTTCCGCAGCATCGAGCTTTACTACCAGGAAAGAATCGTTCCCCAGCTTCGCAACTCTGGCGCCAAGCAAGTTGCATTGGCTGAAGTCAGCACGAAAATAAAAGAGCTGCTCACGCAGCAGAAAATGAATGATCTGCTGGGATCATGGTTGCAGACCCTGCGCGCTGAGAGTCAAATCCGCACCCCTGCCACATCCCCGACATCCCCTGGAGCCCAGCCCCAGTGACCGACGAAGTGAAGCCGCGACGGCGCAGGTTCTGGAAGTACCTGCTGCTGGTGACGCTGGCTGGCCTACTTGTTCTCGCGTCTTTCGCATGGTACGCGACCACTGACTCCTTTCAGGCCATGGTGCGGCGCCGCCTGGTTGCCGAACTCGAAAGAGTCACCGGCGGACGAGTCGATCTGGGCGGCTTTCATACAGTCCCCTTTCGCCTGCAAGTGGAAGTCAGAGATCTCACAGTTCACGGCCGCGAAGGCCCTGGCGAAGTTCCCTACGCCCACCTGGACCGCTTGCTTGCGCGGATCAAAATTATCTCTCTACTCGAAACCGAGTTCGGATTCCACTCCGTGCTCCTCGATCATCCTGTCGTCCACATCATTGTTTATTCTGACGGCACTACCAATCAGCCCGAGCCTAAAATTCCGCGTGCCCCGAAAAAAACTCCCATCGAGCAGCTCTTCTCCCTTTCCATCGACCGCCTCGATGTTCAAAATGGTGAACTGCTCTGGAACAACCAGCGCATCCCGCTCGACTTCGTCGCCAACGATCTTTCCGCGGGGATGTCCTATTTTATTTTTCGCCACCGCTTCGAAGGCTTCCTCATCCTTGGCAAGGTGGATACCAAGTTTAAAGACTTCCGTCCCTTTGCCTGGCGCGCGGAAGCGCTATTTGCCCTGGCAGGGGACTACGTTGAGGTCTCGTCCTTGAAATGGTCTTCCGGTCGCTCGCACTTGGAAGCCAGCGGCCGCGTCACTGATTTTCACCAGCCAAAGATTGATGCCAACTATGACGGCACGCTGGAGCTGGCCGAAATTAGCGCGATTGCGCGACGTCGCGAGGTCCGAGCAGGCGTGCTCGAACTTCACGGCAAGGGTTCCTGGTCGTTGGAACACTTCGTTTCCGACGGAAAATTTCTCGCACGCGACCTCGATTGGCGCGACAAGAACATCTCTTTCCGGAACGCTAGCCTCAGTTCACAATTCTCCCTTCGTGATTTACCGGGCAGTGATCAGCAAATCAAGCTGACGCAATTGCAAGGACGCCTGCTGGGAGGAACCGTCACGGGCGATGCCGATCTCATCAATTGGTTGAATCTGCGACAGCCCGCGCGCGATGGCAGAGAGAAGACGGCAGAGCAACGGGGAATCGTGCGACTTCGGATGAGAGACATGTCTGTTCCCGCTCTGGCAGACACATTCACGACTCCCGTGCGCATGCTTAACCAGATGAAGCTTGGGGGCACTGCCAGCGGAACTGTGGAAGCCCGCTGGCGGGGATCGCCACGTAATGCGGACGCCGAGATCGCTCTCGATGTCGCTCCGCCCAGTCACCCTTCGCCTCAGGAGTTGCCGGTCACTGCCCGCGCCCGTGCCATTTACCGTGCTCGTCCGCAGGAACTCGAAGTTTCCGAGTTTACCGCGACCACTCCTGCCACCCAGATTCGCGCCGCAGGTAAGCTTTCTTCCACAGCCAGCCTGAAGCTTTCCGCGACCACTACCAATCTCGGCGAATGGCAGCCTCTTATCCTTGCCTTCCGCGGGCCTTCCCAGTTGCCCATTACACTGCGCGGCCGCGCTACCTTCAACGGCGTTGCTACTGGCACGCTCTCCGATTTCAGCGTGGCCGGGAGTCTCGAGATCGGCAACTTCGATTCGGTCGTTCCCGCGACCTCGCGTACCCCTGAAAAACAAATTCATTGGGATTCCGCCACCGCCTTCGTCCAGCTATCGCCGCAGAAGTTTGCCGCTCGCAACGGCACACTGCGTCACCGCGAAACTGAGATCCGCTTCGACCTCAGCGCTGGTCTGCACATCGCTGACAACAATGTTTTCACAGCGCATCTTGATATGCGTAATGCGGACCTGGCCGAAATCGAGGCCCTCGCCGGTTATGACTATCCTCTCAGCGGGCGGATGAATCTGATCGTGCAGGCATCCGGCACCAGGTCAAATCCACACGGTGACGGCCACGTGCAGCTGACGAATGCCGTGCTTTACGGACAACCGATTGCGCATTTCACCAGCGACATCCGTTTCATCAATGGAGAAGCCCAGCTCAATAATATTCAAGCCACTCACTACAATGCCCAGGTTGCGGGTGGTGCTGCGTACGACTTATCAGGCAAGACCTTCCGTTTCAACCTCACGGGAAAGAATTTCGATCTTGGCCGCATCCCCAAGTTGCAGACCAGCCGCTTCACTGTCGAGGGCGGCATGGATTTCACCGCGCAAGGCGCCGGCACGCTCGAAGAACCTGCGATCAATGCCAAAATCCAACTGCGCGACGTAACACTCGACCAGGAGCGCGCCGGCAATTTCAGCATCGAAGCCGTAACCCAAGGCACCGAGCTTCACCTCACCGGTCGCTCCAATTTCGAAGGAGCAGACTTGACCTTTGATGGCAACGTCCACTTGCGCAATGAATTTCCTGCCGACGTGTCGCTGCACTTTGATCATCTCGACGTGGATTCGCTGATCCGGATTTACTTTCGTGGGCCGGTGACCGGCCACTCTGCCATGGGCGGCGATTTGAGGTTCACTGGCCCACTTCGCCGTCCGCGCGAACTCAACGTCACCGCCGATTTGAGTGATTTCTTCATCGACGTGGAAAACATCAAGCTCCGCAACGATGGGCCCATTCGCTTCGCAGTGGTAAAGCAAACGCTGACCCTCGAGCAGTTGCATTTGGTAGGGGACCTCACGGACTTCACGGGCCACGGTACTATCCAACTAGCCGGCGAACGTCACCTTGATCTTCGCGCCGATGGTCGTGTGAATCTCAAGCTGATCGAGAGCTTCAATCCCGACTTCACCTCGTCGGGAATGCTGACCGTTGGCTTGAGTGTATCCGGAACTATTTCTGATCCCATCATGCAAGGACGACTGCAGATAACCGACAGCTATCTGTCTTACAGCGGTCTGCCTAGCGGACTCAGCGCTATGAACGGATCGATCGTTTTCGATCAGGATCGGCTCCAGATCGAAAAGCTCACGGCCCAGACCGGGGGCGGCACCGTCAATCTTGGCGGTTCGATGGCTCTCTACCATCGCCAGGCCACGTTCGATCTCACCGCGCAAGGCCAGGACGTTCGCTTGCGCTACCCGCCCGGCGTGAGTTCTACCGCTAACGCCGACCTGCGCCTCACAGGTACCAGCGCAGCGGCAACACTCACCGGTGACATTACTGTGACCAAGCTCACTGTCACCCCCGGTTTCGACTTTGGCGCTTACCTTGAAAGCACCAAACAATCGGCGTCTATTCCAGATCCCAATTCGTTACTGAACCGCGTGAAACTCGACGCTCACATCATGACCACGCCGGAACTCCAGATGCAGACCGCGATGGCCAAACTTTCCGGTGACGCCGACCTTCGCTTGCGGGGGAGCGCCGCCCGCCCAGTACTGTTTGGACGTGTCGACATCATTGAAGGCGAGATCTTTTTCAATAACAGCAAGTACCATCTGGAACGCGGAGACGTGACCTTCAGCAACCCGGTACGCATCGAGCCCGTGGTCGACCTTCAAGCCACTAGGCGCGTCAGCGACTACGACATCACTATCGGACTGAATGGCACGCCTGACAAACTCAGCGTGAACTACCGCTCCGAACCTCCGCTCCCCAGCGCCGATATCATCGCCCTGCTCGCACTTGGCCGCACCCGCGAAGAATCTGCCGCTCTGCAAGGTTCTTCGTCCGCGTTCAGTCAGGAAGCTTCGAACATGATTCTCAGCGAAGCCATAAACGCCACCCTGAGTAACCGCGTGCAGCGTCTGTTTGGGGTGAGCCGGATCAAGATCGATCCTCAGGGTCTCGGCACTGAAACCAGCATCAACCGCGGTCCCCAGGTGACCATCGAACAGCAGGTCTCCAATGATCTGACTCTGACCTACAGCACCAATGTCGCACAGACGTCACAGCAGATCATCCAAGTGGAATACAACGTCACCCGCAACGTGTCCATCGTCGCTCTCCGCGACTACAATGGCGTCGTCAGCTTTGATGTAAAGGTGCGCAGGAGGCGAAAATAGAGGTGGGAAAATGGAAGCCGGTGGCGAGACAGTCTCATCTCGCTAGCGCCCACGTGGGACACGCGCCCTCGGCTGTACACTTCGAGCGCAGCCCGGCTAATGACCTTGTTCGACCAGATCCAATCCGACCCGTTCGCCTCCGACCGCCAGCGTATGGTCGAATACCAACTCCGCGGCCGTGGCATCCGTGATGAACGTGTCCTCGACGCCATGGCTCGCGTCCCGCGCCACGAATTCGTCCCCGAACGATTCCACGCCCAGGCTTACGAAGATCATCCCATCCCCATCGGATACGGACAAACCATCTCCCAGCCCTACATCGTTGCCCTCATGCTCGAGGCCCTCGCCCTCGAGCCAACAGACAAGGTCCTGGAGATTGGCACAGGCTCTGGCTACCAGACCGCGCTGCTCGCCGAACTTGCAGCGAGTGTTTATTCGATCGAGCGTCACGCCGGGCTCGCGCAAAATGCCGAACGAGTTCTGGCCAAACTGGGATACACCAACATCGTCGTGCTCGTGGGCGACGGCAGCGAAGGCTTGCCCCAGGACGCGCCCTTCGACGCAATCATTGTTTCTGCCGCTGCTCCCGAGCTGCCGTCCACACTGGTCGAGCAACTGCGCGACGGTGGACGCATGGTCATACCCGTGGGCCCGGCGCATGCTCAGGAACTCCAGTTGGTGCAAAAGCAGCAAGGCCAGCTCCTGGTTTCATATTTGGAAGGATGCCGCTTCGTCCCCCTCATCACCGGCCAGGGCTATCCCTCGGAATAGACCCTGTCTTCAGACGGTCGAGCACGGCGAAGGAAAAGTGTTCCACGTGGAACACTAGAGTCAATTTGCCACCTCATATAATAGCTTTAAGATATTATTACTGAGCGTTTGCACCAACTTACGGCTCCAACGCGCCGACAGGCCGGCACCTGTGCAACAATCTTGGCGTCGGGCGTCCGGTTTCTTGGCTGACAAAGACCACTGCCCGAGTGGAGGCATTCAGCGATGGCGTATTCGCCATCGCCATCACCTTTCTCATTCTTGAGATTCGTGTCCCCCATCTCGCGGAGGACACCACAAATGGCCATCTCCTGTCGGCTATGATTGCGCTTTGGCCGTCTTTTCTCGCCTACGCGCTCAGCTTCTTTGTGATCCTGATCATGTGCATCCGCAAAGCCTACCGCGTCGGTTTGGTCGTGTATGCAGCTGCGGTCGGAGTCGCGCTGTGGAATGCAGCGGCGGGATTGGTGCTGGGCACCTCGCTGTGGCTAGTCTGGACACGCTTGGGCTACGCTTCCGAAAGCCGCGCCGCATAAGAACGTCCAGTAGGCGATGATGTAGTTACTGCATCACTACCGTCCAGTACATTCTCTGGCGTACCCGTCCTGATCCAAGTTACAATAGCCACCTTCGCCGCACTGAACGGGGCCCCAAGATATCTATCAGCAAACGTTATTTCGCTGGAGGCATCAATGCAGAGCCCCGCGAACTCCGGTTCAGAAAGAACCCTGGTTTCCTCACAACGTCAAATTGGGAGAACGAAGAGTGGCATCCATATCATCTTTGACGTTGGCATGAACAATGGCGACGACTCCGCCCATTATTTATCGAAGGGATACCAGGTGGTGGCAATCGAAGCAAATCCGATTCTCGTGGAGCGCGCGTGTGCCCGGTTCCAGAAGGAGATCGCCGCCGGGCAAATCGTGATCGAATGTGTCGGGATCGTCGATCAGCCTGGGAAAATTCCGTTTTGGATCAATGATGAAAGAGACGTATTTAGCTCGTTCGATCGCGCCCGAGCCAGCAGAAACAGGATGAAGTGCCATCCCATCGAAATCGAATGCGTAACCTTTGACACACTTCTGAAAAAATATGGCGTTCCCTACTATCTGAAGCTCGATGCGGAAGGCGCTGAGCCATACTGCCTTAAGCATCTGCATTCGGTCAGTCTTCCAGAATACGTCTCAGTTGAAGCCGAGAAGTTAGAGTACCTCTTTCTGCTGTGGCAGCTGGGATACAGACAATTCAAGATCGCCGACCAAATGCGGCACAATTCCAGCTTCCCGGACTTCAAGAATGTCACCATATTTTCGCGTTCGGCGAAGCGGGTTTGCTGGTATGCCGACCGCTTCAAGAACAGATTCAGCCGGGTTCGGTTCGCTCGAGGTTGCTCCGGCCCTTTCGGTGACGAAACATCTGGCACCTGGCAGACCTTCGAAGAGGTTGCATTCAACTGGTTACACCTGCATTTCGGCCACTACAGGCATGGCAGTCTGAATCGTTTTTCCTGGTACGATTTTCACGCCAAAGCTTCGCCTACCCCAACCGATACAGCTCGAGTGATTTCGCACCCGGGGAGAACTCACTTCGGGCTAGAGAATGGTTTCGGTTGGCATCGAGTGTCTAATCCGGGGAAGGAAATATTATGAGCGGTCTCGCGTTCAGCGATCCTACCCCTCATCCAGATAAGCTTTACAAACGAACCATATTGCTGTCGATTTCAGCGATCGTCGCGCTCCTGGCCCATGCTGTTTTCTTGCTGCTTTTACCCGCGGCATCGCAGAAAAATCAAAGCTCGGACTACACCGCTTACTACGAACCCGTGGCCCAGAAGCTGGCAGCGGGCGGTGGCTTAGTGCTGGCTTCTAAGCCAGCCCTGCTTTATCCGCCAGGCATCCCGATGCTCTATGCGACCACATTTTGGATTTCTGACGCGCTGGACATCAGTCACGGGGCAGGGTTGCGCATACTCGAAGCACTCTTCGTGATTGCCAATGGCGTGCTAGTCGGCGTAGTGGCCATGTGCTTCTTCAGCTTGAGAATTGCGCTAACGGCGTCCATCCTGTGGTCTACCTATCCATTTCACCTCTGGCTGACAAAACAACCCGATCCTTCTGCCGCATTTTCCATGTTTCTGCTGTTGGGCGTATTCCTGTTTCTTCTTTGGTCCACCGACGGGTGTCACGAAGTGCTATACGGTGTCCTGCTGGGCGTGGTGCTGGGCATTACGGCTCTTATAAAGCCCTTCAGCATTGCACTGCCCGCTGTATTCGCGGGCCTCGCATGGATGTGCGCCATCCCTTGCCGGCCACGGCACCGGGGTCGATTTTCATTCTGCGTTTTGGTGGCCTACCTCCTCCTGATTTCGCCGTGGGAGATCTGGGCATGGCAGGCAAGCGGGCACTGGATTCCACTCTGCACGAACGGTCCCAATGCCTTAATAGACGGCCTCACGTTTGGTACTGTAAGGGGTCTTAAACAAGTCCCGATGCCTGAAAGTGTGCGAACTCTCACGGAAGACGCGGTCGCGCACGCTAAACAGCTGAGAACTACCACTAGCATCGCTAATTTCATGGTCGCGCAAATAAGGGAGAAGCCGGAGGCAGTCGTAAGGCTGTTCTTGCTTAAGGCTGTCCGGAGTTGGTATGGCAGCGAGTCACATACTCGCGAAACGTGGGTCGTGGTCATCCAATTGTTCTACTTGCCATTTGTCGTCTTCGGGGTGGGAACCGTCTGGAGGGGCGGCCGTCAGCAGAAGAATTTTCTTCTGGTTGCAATGGCCATAACCCTATACTTTTGGACGATGACGGCCATAACGGCCTTGGCGATTCTTCGTTACATGGTGCCAGTTGTGAGCCTGCTGATGGTGTTCGCGGCAGTCGCACTTGAAGCTCTGGCAATACAGCACTTCAGACCATTACTTCTGCACCACGCTTCTCGCTTCATACATCGACTCTCTCCTTTGCACCAGCCGGCAAGAGTGTGTCAACCTCCATTTCACGAGCAGTAACCACGGTCCGTTTCACGAATTGAAGCTGGAGCAGTGAAATGAGTATGCGAAAATAAGAGCCGCCTGCTCTCGGTCGCGGACTGCTGTTATGACTCGTGCGGGCACCGTTTGTGACTTGCGAACCGGGGGCTTCACATCAAATTCCAACAAAACCTGTGGTGGCTGTTATAATTCGCAGGCTCTACCCGGCCCCGGCCATTCACTCACAGTACGCAAGTCAAAATGCAAAATCTGGAGGAAACTTTGAAAAGCACTTGCACGCTGCTTCTCGTCTTACTTCTGTTCCTTTCCATCTCCGCCGCGCAGAACGCGCCGGCCGCGCCCGCCGCGCGTCCCGACGTCTACCACGTTCACTTCGCCGCGGCTGCTCCCAGCAAAGCCGCTCAAATGGCCGACGCCCTCAAGACACAAAATCCCAAGGCGCCCATGCCGGGACACTACCTCGTCCTGCGCCACCAGGATGGAGTTGACTGGGATTTCGCGGTGATCGAGCATCTCGGAACCAAGGCCACGGTGGAAGCAACCCCCGGCCCGACACCTCCGGCCGTGCGCGATCTATACGCCTGGCACACCGATACCTTTGTCAACGGACCGGCGTGGCCCGAGTTCGCCAAGGCCATGGGCATCGGCGACCAGTCAGCCGGCAAGAGTGCCGACTCGGTGTATGTTGTGTCCGTGTATCGCGCCGCTCCCGGACATCGCGACCAACTGGAAAAGACACTCAGTGCGCTGCCGCTTGGCGCGAGCGACACCTCCGGCAACGTCCTCATGCAGCACCTGGAGGGCGGTCCGTGGCAATTCCTTGCTATCGCGCGGTACAACTCATGGCAGGACTTCGCAACCAACGAGAAGAATAGCGTGGCGCAGACGTCCAAAGGAACGGGTCCTTGGTTCGAATTGCGCGACCACGCCAGCTTCCATACCGACACACTGGCCAGCCGCGTCGCGCCGTAACGGCTGCAGAAAAAATCACCAAGCGAGCCGAGTTTTGCTTGGCATGGACGGGCGAGGACGCCCGTCCCTACATACGAGGGTGGACGACACCCGGCTTGACTTCGGGGAGGCTGTCACGATAGTCTCCGCCCGAGTCTCAGGACGCGCTCTAATTCTCCAGCGTTTTTTTCCAGCGTCCTGGGATCATCCTTCGTATCCAAATCCATCTAGCTTGCGACCGAGGAGGGTAGTATCCATGAAAAGACTCACGGGGTTGCTGTTGGGGTCGTCTCTTCTACTCGGGGGGCTGGGCACTGTCGCGGCCCAGGAGAAGTCACAGGGAACGACACCGCCACCCAAGGTACTCGTCATCTTACGCGAGTTCCTAAAACCAGGTAAAGGCGGCAAGACGCATGAGAAAGCCGAAAGCGCATTTGTGCAAGCGTTTAGCCGCGCCAAGTGGCCGACGCA
>QIAR01000774.1 GCA_003225595.1 Acidobacteriota bacterium
GATTGGGAAGTTAATTTCTGGATGGTCGCTTTAAGGGCTTCGTTCGATGAATGACTCGATGTCCATCCCGCGATCAGACACAAGCTCCCGGTGGTATTCCCGAGCGATGGGTCTAAACGGACGGAACGGAAATGAAAAGCCGGCAAATTCGCTTGACGGCCAATTTGGGGGGTTCTAGCATTAGCAGGTTCCAATTCCCATGGAACCGGCGAGCTCTTCCCTGCCGCCCCCTAGGTGCTTTCCATACGTAGAGGTGCTCATGCTAACGCCCAAAGCGGAACTCATTCCGTTGATGCTGCTTCTCGGCATCGTCGCAGGCTCCTACGTTGCACTTCCTGCTGGCCAGAGTCCGGTCCCATCCACAGCGAGTGCGAACGGCATTGCTGTCCAGAACAACCCGGCTTCTGCAGCCGCAAGCACTCAATCTCCGACAATATCGTGCAGGAACTGAAGGATTTCGGCACCGTCTTCAATTCGCCGGCCTACTGGAATGGTTTTGTTTATGTAGGACCTTCGCCTAGCGACATGTCCCCTAACTCCTCAAGGCGTGCTTTTCACGAACCCAAGTACCCCCGATTTTTGCACTTGGCTGTCCGGGGTCTGTCCGGAGTTTTCCCCGAGGCTAAAATCAGCCGAGTTGCTTGCGGGGCCACCTCCACTACAGGAAGGCCTGGCACAGGTTTTGGTGTCGTGGTCGGTGGCGTGGAAATGGGACGCAAAATGGCGTGGTCGGAGGCGTGCTTTTCACGAACCCAAGTACCCCCGGTTTTGCACTTGGGTTACCGGAGACTTACCGTCTCGCTCAAGCCAGCCGATGGCGAGCACGTCATCAGGAAGCGAGAATCGGACTCCTTCTTCGGCACGACACTTCAACAGGAACTTGAAAAAAGAGGTTTTACCCACCTCATCATTGCGGGCGGCATGACTGAGTACTGTGTGGACACCACTTGCCGACGTGCGACGAGCCTAGGTTATGACGTTACGCTCGCAGGGGATGCCCACCTTACGAGAGACAATGAAGTGTTGACCGCCGCGAATATCATTGCCCACCACAATTTCGTGCTCAATGGTTTTGGTGCTGGAGATCATGTGGTCAGGATCAGACCTACAGACCAGATCGTTTTCTGAAAGTTGATGCGCCAAATTGCCGAATTCATCGCCGTACTCGCCAAAACGGGGCAAAGTGGGCGTTGGATCACGGATCGCGGGCTTCCCTCGAGCGGCAGCCTCGGAAGAATATGTGTATGGCTCCTGGCCGCGAGAAAAACGTACACCAGCACGGCCAAGAAAATGCCGAGCACTACATAGAAGATGATAGATTTGCCTTTGGTTCGTTTGCCGACTAGCAAGGTCTACCACTTTCTGCACAGCCAACCTATCATCCTTTTGTCTGCAGCCTTCGAAAGTCTTACTTGGGAGTCGCCCCTGTGGAATTGCTTATCGCCGCTCCAATCACGTCCCCTGATACGACTAGCTCGACTCGGCGATTCTGCTGCCTCCCCGCCGGAGTGGCGTTAGAGGCGATCGGCTCAGTAGGTCCAAAACCGCGTGTAGTCATCGACTGGGCCACGCCTTGCTGGGCCAGGAACGTGCGGACGGATTCCGCACGCCGCTCCGAAAGCTTCTCGTTGTAAGCCTCGCTGCCAACATTGTCTGTGTGGCCGTCGATCTCAAGCCGGATGTCGGGGTAGGAGAGCAGGATACCGGCCACTTTGGCCAACCGCTCGCGTGCTGCGGGCTTCAGTGTTGCACTGCCAGTAGCGAATAAGACGTCGGGCATCGTGGCTATAAGACCGCGTGCCGTATCCTTGGTCTGTAAAACATTGTTCAGTTGCTGCAGTAAGCGAGC
>QIAR01000776.1 GCA_003225595.1 Acidobacteriota bacterium
CGGCGATGAAGATCGGCAGTCTCGTCGAGGATTTCAGAAACGCCCGCCCATTACGATCCGTGCCCCCGGACAGAAGCACCAGAGACTTTACCTCTGGATGCCGGCGCGCTAGTTGGATCGACTGATTGACGCCGCAGCTAGCGCCGCCGGCCCCGATTACGTCATGGCTCACGCCTGGCTGGGACAGCAGGTACTGGTAAGCCACGTCGATGTCGCTGGGCCATGTCTCGGTCACCATCTGGTTTGCTTGCTGGGGCGTGAGCTGGTCGAAGCGCGCACCACCGCTCTCACCAAAGCCGCGGTAATCCAGAGTGAGCACGTTGACTCCGGATGCGGCGAGGCGTTCAGCGAGGCTGGCCCACATCTTGCGCTGCTGGTTGCATTGATGGAGGAACAGGACTCCGGGACCTGGTTTCGCAGCAGCGAAATACGTCGCTTTCAGAGTGGTACTATCGGCCGCAGTCAGGCTTACGGTCCGCACCGCAGGCATCGGATTTGCTGCACAGGTCAGCACAAATAGAAGCGGGACGAGCACGCGAAGAAAAAGCCCCTGAGCTGTCATGAGAAACTCCCCCGTGGTATTGGACAACACTAGGAGTGTTTTGTTAGCGACAAGCCATGTCCTCGAAGGACGGGGCGACCAAGAAGCCCTGGCAGTGGAGTGATCCGCTTTGCTTCTTGCTGCCTCCTAGGCAGCTGCAGCCGGCTTACGGTTTACATTGTGCGTATGACTTGCCCTTCGACCATGAATTAGGGCGACTCGAGAGCAAGAGCCCTAAGAACCATCTGGAATAACTCCTCGGGCCTGTTAGTACACCCCAATGCTCCTCGCTTACGAGCTTCCGCTACATGCTCGGGTGCGCGTGAACCTGCATAGATGATGTAGGGCGTTGGATCACCACGAGAACGGAGTGCGTCAAGAAGGGTGTATCCAGCTCTTGGATCCGGTGGCCTGCCCATATCGGAGATTATCACGCCAAAGGATTGGCGCTGAGTTTTTTCCAATGCGGCCTCCGTGGAAGTCGCAAGCGCAAAGCGTATACCGAGCGCCTCCAATGCTTGACGTTCGAATCTGTTGTTATCAGGCCTGTCGTCAACCCACAGAACCATCGCGTTTGAGGCACGGCGAAGAGACCGAGGGGTCACCAGTTCACTGATCACATTCGCCACTGCTCTTGCATCGCTAGCTGTTGAGTTCGGAGCAGCGATGGCTTCTGGTTTAGCGGCGGCGGCTGCCGCCAGTGCCGCTGCAGCTTGAACTTGTGTTTTTTTGAGCGTGGCTTCGACGCCGAGTACCTTGAAAGATAACTCACCGAGACCTGACAAGAAGTCTCTAGCGAGGACCTAAATCGTACCAACACAAACAGAACCAAGCATGGCCACGCAATTGCCGCGACTAGCTTGGTCATCGCGTCTAAGAGCTTCACGATGTTGTCCAGGTTCATATGTGGGCGATCTCCGAATCGATCGCAGGTAGGAGATGGCTCAAGTCGGAACTATATTAGGCCTCAGTACCGCTCATGCCTTGGATGGTCCCAACTTGTACTCATCAAACTTCTCCAGAAACCGATCAATCTCTTTCTTCTGTAGATAATACGGCGTTGACAGCCGCAGCTTCGAGGGCTCACCGCCGCGGATGCGGATCTTGTGGGTCTTCCACAGCCAGTTTTCGAGGTCCATGCGCTGGATCGACGGAACGTTAACCGTAGCAATCGCGCAGCGCAGGGTCGCGTCGGGTGAAGTCCACGATTCGGCGCCACGTTTCTTCCCCAAGATGTAATCGCATAATTCGCGATGGCGGCGCTCGATTCGATCCATCCCAATCTGATTGGCGAGCTGAATGGCGGCGCGCAAGCCCCAGAGCGCGGGCACATTGGAGCTGCCGATGCGCTGGAAACGTTCGGCACGCAGTTTAGGCTCGTCCCAGCCTTCGGTGGCGATGGTGTTCCAGATACGATCGATGACCTCATCGCGCACGTAGAGAAAACCAGAGCCTTTGGGCGCCTGCAACCATTTGTGCGGGCTGGAGGAATACAGGTCGCACCCGAGATCGCGTACATTGAGGCGCATCATGCCGGGCACGTGTGCCCCATCCACGGCCGAGAGAATGCCCTTGGAGCGGGCAAGCGAGCACAATTCCTTCGCGGGCAGAACCACGCCAGTCACCGTGGTGATGTGGCTGAAGAACATCACCCGCGTACGTGGACCAATGGCGTCACCGAAAAGATTTAGCACCTGCCCAGAGTTCTGAACTGGCTTGGGTAGGATTACTTTCTTGATGATGACGCCGTAGCGCTTGGCCCTGAGTTGCCAAGGCTGTTCTCCGCCGGGATGCTCCTGATCAGTCATGAGAACTTCATCGCCACCTTTCATGTCGATCCCATTCGCGATATAGCTGTTGGCTTCGGTAGCGTTGCGGAGCAGAGCGATTTCGTCGCGGGAACATCCGATGAAGCTGGCCAGCGGGTCGCGGAATTCATTCCATGCGGCATAGCCCCAGATGGGATAATCTTCCGGATCCTGCTGATCGAGTTTTTCCGTGCTGTTGTAACCGTCGAAGATGGCGCGCAACACGGGCGCTGGGCTGGAGCCGACGGTGCCGTTGTTCAGATACACTTCATCCGCGGGAATAAGAAATTGCTTGCGCAGTTCGGACCAGTAGCCGTCCTCGTTATTGGTGTATTGGCTGGGGTCGGGAAGGCTTGGCGGAGCGGAGGCAAGCTGCGCAAAAAGGCGGTTAGGGAGGGCGAGTGCTCCGGCGAGGGCGGCGGTGGACGAAAGGAAGCGACGGCGATCAAGCAAGAGGTACCTCCTCGAGAGTCGAAGGGCCGTCATGTTACGCCGGCCGGGGAGACAGAGCAAGCATGAGACGCCGCAAGGTGCGTCTACGCAAGACATTTTTTTGACATTTCGGCATTGTCAAGTGGCGCATCTG
>QIAR01000100.1 GCA_003225595.1 Acidobacteriota bacterium
TCGTGAAACACGAGAGTCCCAGAGCGGAAGCAAGCACGGTGATGGACAGTTCCGAACATCTGGGCGAGCTTGAGCCTCTTTATGCCATTCGCCCCGTCTATGTTCAATTGGCTACTCTAATCAGCCGGGCGGGATTGTCCCCGGAAAAATCCATCAATTTAGTGTCTGCGATTTCGTTGTTCCTGATTGCACTGTTGGCATATGCCGCCACACAGAACTATCTTTATTCAACTCTGCTCATGGCCACGCCTGCGGTGGTGATTGTGGGGCGACTCGGAGGGCCGGATGCGTTCTCATCGCTGGTAGTTGTCGCTGGTTGCATGGCCGTTTTGAGAGAAAAGCTTTTCGTCGGAATTCTGTTGCTGATGATTTCGATCTGGATTCGCACCGACAACATTGTGATCGTGCTGGTTTTGTTTGGATGGCCTGTATGGGACCGAAAACTTAGCGGCTTATATGCCGGAGTGCTCACAGCTCTGGCGATTGGGAGTGTGGAGTGGATCAACACTCTTTCTGGTAATTATGGCTGGAGGGTTCTGCTTCACTACAGCTTCATTGGCGGGAAATATCCAGCCGAGATCAGGCCGGGGATCAGTTTGGTCGAGTATGCCCACGCTTTTGCAGTAAACGCGGAGTCCCTAGTACCGCAGCTTGCTCCTTGGCTTCTGCTCGGTATTGCTGCATGGAGCCTTAGATCGCGGGAACGCAAGTTCCTGATACCAGTAGTGATGGCTTGCGCCTTCCACTATTTATTGTTCCCATCGGGTGAAGCGCGATATTTCACGTGGGCCTACCTCGTGACGGGCATTCTGTTCATCCGTGCTCTGGTGAATCCGGAAAACCGCGTCCCCGGTTCGGTCAGAGCACCCGACGCCGAAGCCAGGATACAAATGGCGACTGACAACGCGGCGTGACCGTCTTCACATTATCATCGTGCATCCTTCTAAAGACGCGGTCGGCACAGTCACAGGGCAGGCACCACGGGCGTCGCCAGCTAACTAGGAGCGCGCCTGGTGTTCCATTTCATCAACGTTGACCACTCGCCGGCATCTTTGGTGGCCAACAACTCTTCCAGTTACGAAAATCGGAGAGGCTGTCGTCAAACAGGCCTACGGCGCAGAATTTGGACTTCAAGCGGGTTTAGTTTGACGTGGACCACATGCAGCGGTCCTTGCCCAAGTGAGCCATCGACCTCGTGCACCGTCGCTGATCCCTGTGCAATCGACCGGACCGGCCCCGGAGCGGCCGGTCTTGCCTGATTGCTATACAAGGCAGCGAACCGATCACCTTCTGAGCTGAGCTGGATATCTACGATGACATCGAGCTCTTGCCGTTGCGTAGTGTTAGTATTGGCGACTACCAGCACCTCCTGGTCATTCAATATCCGCGAGAAGGTCAGTACTCCCTGAGGGAATCCCGAGATGCCGAAATTCGTGCCATCGCCCGACACCGGCCGGAAATAGAACCGGCCATAGCGCAGCGCAGCTTGTTGGGAGCGTACCTTTGCGATCTTCTGGATCTCGCTGTAGAACGTGCTTCCCTCGTTGAAGCCAGGTCCACCCCAGAGCGCCTCGCGGACAGCCGGATCGCTCCCGCGTCCGTGCAAGCCTTGCTCAGTACCGTAATAGAGGCAAGGGACACCAGGCAAAGAGTACAAGCATGCCACCGCCAAAGTGACTTGGCCATCAAACTCTGCGGCGCCATTAGGATCTACGAAACGTATGCGTTCTTTAACATCGTGATTGTCGAGGAAAGTCACGAAGTATCGAGTGGCATCGCCATGGGAACTGAGAACATCTCTTTCAATGAGCTTGCGACGGTGAAACATGTCGCCCAAGATGCTGGGAGGAGCAAAGCCTTTTACCACAGGCTTAAGATTGTTGAAGAGCGGGTAATCAAGCGCGGCATCGACGCCAACGAGTTCGCTGACGTCACCCGTGTTCCGCCCGATGAACCTGGCGATATCCTCCTCAGCGTTCTGATCGAAGACCTCACCGAACGTGAAGAAGTTTTTCTTGCCGATACTGAGTGCAAATTCGCGGATGGAGTTGCCAAACAGGCGCGCAAGATCGCCCTTCAAATAACGAAGCGTGTCGATGCGAAAACCGTCGACATCAAAGCGAGCGATAACGTATTGATAAGCGCGGATGAGGAATCGCTGCAGATCGGGATCAGCCGTCATCATCTGCTTCAGGACGCTAAAGTCCCCAATCGTATCGTCGCCGTTCGGATTGCCCTGCCGTCGAAAAAACTTGTTTTGATGGAGTTCGGAGGGCCACACCAAGGCATTCAGCGGCGCATTGGGAATTAGCGCGATATCTGGAAATTCGGGACGTGCGGTGCCGGTTTCATCTCGCCATCGAATCTGCTGGGCCTGTAGATGAAAGCTGGCCTGCGCGCCATTGTTCTTGATACAGGTTTGGTCGCTGGGATCGCATTGGTACGCAAATGCATCTCCTGTGTGGTTCAGAACGATGTCGAATATGACAAGAAGATCCTCCTGGTGGGCGGCATCGACAAGCTGCCGCAGTTCATCGTCGGCGCGCGCGGGGTTGTCGGCGAATCGAGGCTCCGCTCGCAGAAAGTCGTGGATGCCGTAACCGTGATAGGCGCCCTGGTCAAATGGCAGATTCTTAAGCACAGGGCTAAGCCAGATCGCGCCAGCCCCAAGCTTCTTGATATAGCGAAGCTGTTGCTGGACTCCCGAAAACTTTCCTCCCTGGAAACCGAAGAATCCCGGGTCGTCAAAGGGATTGTGCTGTGGCGGAGCGGATCGGTTGTTGAACCGATCCACCATGAGGAAGTAGATCCAGCGGTCACGCCAGTCTTCGGGGGAGGGGAAGGCTGCGGAGGCCGCACTCGGCGGGTTGACCGCCTGGTCGAGGACAGCCTGGAAATCAGGCGCGAAGAGAGAGTTTGGCAAGCCCAGCTCCCGACAGCGATTGCGACCCGAGTCTTAGTAAGGTTCGTCGAGCGATAAGAGAATAAGAGCTTGCAACCTAGCATGACTCGGCGATTTGTTAAAGACCGAGTAAATTTTGTTCCAAAAGTGGAACAGGGTACCAACTCGATGTTTCCGGCAGGCGACTGTGAGATGAGTTTGGCAGCAGGCTTCTTCGACGCAAGCTGGTCTCCAGTTGCAACCCGCAAACTGCGTGGCGTAACATTGCGGCCTGGAGCAGATTTTTTGTTGTTTAGCTCCTGATTCAGCCAATCACTTCGCGCCGCAGGGATGGACCCGGATCGGGGAGCAGTCGGTTGCCTGACGCAACTACCAAGCCTTCCGCTGGAGACCGTGTAGGTAACTACGAAATCCTTGGTCTTGCGGGCTCGGGCGGTATGGGCGTCGTGTACCGCGCGCTCGATCTCAAGCTCCAGCGAACCGTCGCGCTGAAATTCCTTCCTGACGAACTGGTCGCCGCCAAAGCCGATAAAGATCGCTTCCTGCGTGAAGCCAGAACCGCTTCCTCGCTCGACCATCCCAATATCGGCGTCATCCACGGCATTGAAGAGACGAGCGACGGCCGTTCTTTCATCGTGATGGCGTATTACGAGGGAGAGACCCTCGCCCAAAAGATTTCCCGCCGCCGGCTTGCGCTTCCCGAGGCGGTTGACATTGCTCTCCAGATGGCGATTGGGTTGGCCGAAGCGCATGCTCGTACAGTGGTACATCGCGACATTAAGCCTTCCAACGTCATCATCACTCCGCAGAACGTGGCAAAGATCGTGGATTTCGGCCTGGCGCGCGCCACCACTACTACTCTCAGCACACAAACCATGGGCACGTCGGGCACTATCGGTTATATGTCACCCGAGCAGACGCTGGGCAAAGTGGTGGACCAGCGCACCGACATTTGGGCTCTGGGGGTGGTAATCGCCGAAATGGTCACCGGCCGCAATCCTTTTCACCGCGATTCGGCGCCAGCAGCCATCGTCGCCATCTTGAACGAGCCACCAAAGCTCGGCGACGAAATACCATTGGAGCTGCAGCGCATCATTTATCGAGCACTCTCCAAAGATGCTGCGACCCGGTATCGCCAGTGCCGCGAGATGCTGGCGGATCTGGAAAGCTTCCGCAGTCATTTGGAGCCAAGCGGGGAAGCGGCGCGTCCACAAACGGCTCGGTCCACCCGCACTTCCGCAGGATTCAGAGAAACGGTGCAACGCGCTTCCAGCCAGATGCTGCTGTCGAGCGCTACACGACAGAAGAGGCTCTGGTGGCTGGTTGCAGTTGGGATCACCGCTCTTCTTCTGCTTGTTCTAATCCCATCAGTGCGCAAGCGAGTAGCAGGACTGTTCGGCCCTTCCGAAGAACATATCGCGGTGCTTCCGTTTGAGAATGTCGGAAACAATCCTGCCAACGAAGCCGTCTCTGAAGGCCTGATGGATAGCCTTAGTAACAGGCTCACAAATCTCGATGTGGGCCAGCAGTCGCTCTGGGTGGTGCCAGCCAGTGAAGTGCGCCGCCACAAAATTAATGACCCGACCGCCGCGCAGCGTGAGTTGGGCGCAACGGTAGTTGTTCAGGGCAGCCTACAGCGAGATGGCCAGCAGATTCACCTCACGGTGAATCTGATCAACACAAAAAACTTGCGCCAGATCGGCTCGGTCGCTCTCGAAGACCGCGCCGGAGATTTCTCCGTCATCGAAGATGAAGCCGTCTCCCGCCTGGCCAAGCTGATGCGCATCCAGGTCGCGCCGGAAATGCTCCGCACGACTGGCGGCGCTGTCGCCCCGGTCGCCTACGAGTCATATCTGAAGGCGCTAGGATACATGCAGCGCCACGACAGACCGGAAAATCTCAACCTTGCGTTGGATGCGCTGCAAACCGCGGTGAAAACCGACCCTAGTTTTGCCCTGGGATACGCCCAACTTGGCGAGGCCTATCGCTTGAAATTTTCCCACGATCAAAATCCGAAATGGACCGACGAAGCCCTGGCCAACTGCCGCAAAGCCTTAGAACTGGACGACCGTTTGCCTATCGTATATGTGACGCTGGGCCGCATCCACGACTCCGGCGGCAAATACGACCTGGCATTGCAGGAATTTCAGCGCGCCTTACAGCTTGATCCCCGCAATGCAGACTCACTCATCGGCCTCGCCGGTTCCTACGAGAACGCTGGCCGTGTGGCAGATGCTGAGGCTGCCTTCAAGAAAGCAATCGCGCTTCGTCCTGACAACTGGGATGGGTACAATGGCCTCGGCGTTTTCTACGACCGCCACAATCGCTACGATGAAGCCATCACCCAGCTCCGCCACGCGATCGATCTGACCCCGGACAACGCGCGCGTCTACTTAAATCTCGCTGCTGTCTACATCGATTCCGGAGACACCAAGCGATTTCCTGAAGCTGAGCGGGTTTTGAAAAAATCCATCGAACTCAGCCCGTCTTATCCCGCCTACGCGAATCTCGGTTACCTCTATGTCCAGGAGCAGAAATTTGCTGAAGCCGTTCCCATCATGGAGAAAGCCTTGCAATTAAGCGATAACGATTTTCTCGTCTGGGGAAACCTGATGCTTGCATACAAAGGTCTCAAGAATGAGGACAAAGCCGCCGCCGCACGCGATCACGAACTGGCGCTGCTCGAACAGGCCGCACAGACCAAACCGCGCGATGGCGAGATTCAATCCTACCTATGTGTGTTGTACGCGCAAAAGAAACTGCGCGACAAAGCGCTCCCTCACCTCGAAACCGCTCTCCTTCTTGCGCCGGACGACTCGGTAGTCCTCGAAAATGTGGGCGAGGCCTACGAGGAGCTCGGCGACCGTACCCGAGCATTGCAATACATCCACATGAGCCTGCAGAAAGGGTATGGCCTGGCGGCGCTCAAGAGCAATCCCGGTCTACAGAGCTTGTTGTCCGATCCTAAATTTCGGCCCAACGGTAAATAAATAACATCAGCAGAAAGGGTAGAACCTCTCAGCAACGTCCAACTCGCATGCCACGAACCGTGTGGCGCGCGCTTTCCGCCCGCGGTCCTTTTGTTTTTGATCTGAGGGGTGGCCCTCTCCCTTCTCTCTTCTCTCCCCCTCGGCCTCGTGAAATCAAAGACTTGGCGGGGAAAACCTTCCGCAATAAAGACTTAGGCCGATGCCAGTTGTCAAAGAACTCGCTTCTTTCGACCTTAGTTTCTTTTGCAGAACGAAGGCAAACAGTGAAGCGACAGGGGTGCTGACCATGGCACGCGTCATTGCCGAACACTGCATCGAGACGCAAGATACCGCTTCCGCCGATGCCCGCCCCGCAGATTGCATCCATCCCAAGAAGAACAGGGCCTATAATGCGGCGAGGTAGGCGCAGCCAGGAGGATCAAATGCCGGTCCTCCAGCAGGAGGACGAGGATGAGACTTACTGACACGATTAACTCGATTTTGAAGCGAAAGGGCGGCGAGATCTGGTCGGTAACCCCCGACCAGTCGGTGTACGAAGCGATTGAGAAGATGGCGGAAACGGGAGTGGGGGCTTTGCTAGTGATTTCCGAAAGCAAGCTTGTCGGCGTAATCTCAGAGCGCGATTATGCCCGCAAGGTCATCCTCAAGGGAAGATCATCGAAAGAAACCCAGGTGAAGGAGATCATGACGAGCCAGGTGGTCCACGTGACTCGGCAGCACACCGTGGACGAGTGCATGTCCATCATGACGAAGCACCGCATACGCCATTTGCCAGTCATGGAAGGTGACAACGTAGCGGCCGTTCTCTCAATCGGTGATCTGGTGAAGTGGATCATCTCGGAGCAGGAAGAGACCATCCAGCAACTGGAGCACTACATCACCGGAAATTACCCAGCCTGAAACGCCTCAATCGCCTGCCCGCGCCGGGATGTCTTGGCGGTGTGAGTTGTCGGCGTTTTAGGATTTCAGAGCAGCGAATACCCGGTTGAGGCTCTCCTTCGCATCTCCGAAGAGCATCATGCATTTAGGGTCATAATAGAGTTCGTTGTCAACTCCAGCGAACCCTGGGCGGAGACTGCGCTTCAGGACGATGATGGATTTGGCGCGGTCGACTTCCAGAATCGGCATGCCGTAGAGCGGACTGTTTCTGTTGTTTTTTGCAGCCGGGTTTGTCACGTCGTTCGCTCCGACGACTATAGCAATATCGGCCTCAGGGAAATAAGGGTTGATCTGCTCCATCGTGTATAGCTGGTCGTAGGGTACATTTGCCTCGGCGAGCAGGACGTTCATATGGCCAGGCATGCGGCCAGCGACCGGGTGAATGGCGTATTTCACATCTATGCCGCGCGTAGCCAGCAGTTTCGCCAATTCACTCACGCCGTGCTGAGCTTGCGCGACAGCCATCCCATAACCCGGGACAATGATTACCGATCTGACGCTGTCGAACAGAACAGTCAGTTCTTCGGGAGTGATGCTGCGCAC
>QIAR01000777.1 GCA_003225595.1 Acidobacteriota bacterium
AATGACGTAGCCGAGGGCGAAGATGCCTGCCCCGAATCCAATTACGCGATCGTCGAAGCCGAGATCGTGCGGCATTTGCAGGGCCGCAGTGGCAAGATTGTTGCGATCAAGGTAAGCAATCACGTAGAGCAGGAGCACATACGGAGAAGACGCAAGGTAGTCCGACGGCGAGCGCCGGCGGGCAATATCATCGACGGCAATGGCTGGGGCAGACTCCCGGATTACTTGGGCAGAGCACGTTGCCCCGAAAAATCACGTGATTATATACTGAGCTCCGCACGCGGGGCGGCGGTGTACTAAGTCTCTTTCGCTACACCATAGCTTTCACCAGCCTCGCGATACCTGTCGCAATCACCGAAGCATCCTTCACCATTTTCCCCGCATGCGGTCATGTCCAATTCGGCAACGCTGACACCGAGAATGTGCCACGTCCCAATCCATTCCAAGCCACACGTGCATTCCGGGACGCACGCCCTCGTAGGTCGTGACTCCGGCCAGTAAAAGGTCGCCTCCGCTCCCGCCCTGAGTGACCCTGGCATTGTGAACGAGAGATTGCCTTTCATACTCGCTCGCCGCCTGATCAGCCGGATCGGCATGCCTTGTCGTCCCTCCCCGAGTTTCTCGCTGTGCAGCGGCAAGGACACGCTCCAGTTCTGCAATACGGGCTTTGAGAAGTTGCTTGAAGTGCTCGGCTTTCTTTGCTGACAACACGTCGGGCTGACCTTTGAAAAAGTTGCTGCATTATCGTATCCGATGTTGCTTGGATGAGTTCTATAGGATTCGGCTCGATGTCTCCCTTTTTATCGGGCAAATTCTTCAACGCCCCAATCCCTTTTTATCGGGCAAATTCTTCAACGCCCCAATGAAATAAACGATCTGGAACAGAACAAACACTGACGCCAATCGGTCAGAAGTGGTTCTGGTTCACGCGATTTTATCCAAATGGGCAGTAGTATCCCCAGGCTTCGCCTGCATTGTCTGGTTGGGGAGAAAAACGGAGAACCAGGCTGCGTACTGCTGCGCATCCCGATGCGGCCTCTGTGTTTACGGACAATTCCATGTGCGACCCACAGCCCCAGCCCGGTACCCTTCTCACCTTTTGTTGTGAAGAACGGCTCGAAAATCTTTCCGGTTCCCGGAGATCGTTAAATCGCAGATGCTTTGGTCTTCTTGCTGGAACCAAGACAGAGTAGGGTCCGGCAGGCTCGCGGTCCGAAAAGAAAATAGTGAGCTCGACGTGAGTATCCTGTTTCCTCGGCGTCACGGCCGCCGTCGACGTGTGGTCCTGATGATGATGCGGGAGATGGGCTACTCCCTGTACCCGAGCCTCCTGACTTCATGGAGTTCACCTGCTATGCCTTCCATAACAAGAACAAGCTCCTGCTCGAACACGGCCCCGATCGCCTTCGCGACCGCCAGGATCTCGGGCAGGGCCTTCTCGTCGCGAACCACCTTCAGCTCGTAGGACTTTTCCGCCACGTACCGACCTTTCTCATCTTGTAGCCACCCCGGATCGAAGATGTTCATAAATCTTGAAAACTGGGACAGGGACTCGGACCTCTTCCGGGCCGAGCGCACCCGGACCAAGCGGGCCCCGTCGTGCCGCAGTTTTGCCTGTCGTCCGATTTGTATTCGCACTCACAGAATCAGTTGTTCCGACGTACACTCAACATCAGTGAAGGAAGAACTCAAGATTATTTTGGGCCTTTAGAAGCACGATATGAAAGCAACCGCTGTGGTAACCGAAGACCCAACCCCGCTCTCGCCACGCTCGCGTTTCCAAGCCGTCATGATTCTGGCGATGGCAGCCGATGCACTTCAAATTTTTGTGTTTCCCTTGTTTGCCGAAGGCGCTTTGTCACCCGCCGATGACGTGCTCGACTGCCGTGCTGGTAAACCTGCTCGGGTGGCACTGGGAATTTCTGCCAGCATTCCTTGCCGAACTCGTGCCCGGAGTCGATTTGGTCCCCTTCTGGACGCTTGCGGTCGTCAACGTTTATCGCAAATGGAAGCAGATCACGATCACCACAGAAGAAACTCGTGATCAGCGCCCAGCGCTAAAAGGCCAGCAAGATTCTTCGTAAGCCGCGAATCAGGCCGAGTGGACGGCAGGTTCAAGGTGAGGATTTATACCGAAGTCATGCCCCGCGATTCGTGCGCGGCCAATCAATTCGCCAGCGCCCGCCCCGCTACTGTGAGTCTCCTGAATTTCTGCTTTCCTCTGTAGCCCTCGCCAAGAACGCCTGCGAGCACGCGTCATCTCGGGCATCGATTGACATCGGGAAGCTCAGACGCCGTACCGTTTCCAAAGTCGGAACCACGGATTGTTCGCGTATATCTCATCGTGCCTTTGATTGGCGGCGTAGAGGTCAGTCAACTCTAGCGGTCTCGTGTCTGGAAGCGAGTAGAGGCGTTCTAGCCACTCTATCTCGGCAATCGTCTTTTCGTGGTTCATGCTGTTCTGAGTGTTGGATGCGCGGCGACTTCCGCCATTTTCGAGAAGCTAGGCGGCAACATGGTACTCGCTGCTAACCAAGCCGCTCGGATAATACCGAGTCGCTACGTGACGGAGTCGAGCTCGACTGGCAGGTCGTGCTCAAACATCGGGCCTGCATACACGAACGTGTGGAATTCTCCGTTCTCGCCACAGGGATCGATCTCTGGCGGCAATTCAGAGAGCAGTTGTTCGTCGAATTCTCTGCCAACGAATTACGGGGCTAGGAGTTTGCTGTCAATACAAGTCAGCTTGGCACGCACGCCAGAATTGATCATGGAACGGGCAAGCTCTCGCGTGGGCATGCCCCACACAGGAAAGATCGGCTGCAATCCGGAATTTTCTAGCCGCTTCTCGCGGTATGCTCGTATGTCGGTCAAGAATAAATCGCCGAAAGCGATGCATTCGATCCCCGCCTGAACAGCCGCTTTGCACGTCTCCTTCATGATGCATTCGTAATCGGCATTCGAGCATGGCCACGGCAAATTCACGTCCCATAGAGGAATGCCTGCCGCCTTTGCCTGTGCTTCGACGAGGTTGCGACGCACCGCGTGCATAACGACCCGGTTCGCCGCCCCAGGGTGGGAAAACCGCACGCATGTTCGCCGCCGCTCCTGAGTGGCAAGCTGGCGACTGGTACGTCGACCGGAACGCGGCGTGGACTGGGCCTTTTATCGTCCAGATCACTATGTTCCAGGCGGGTCACCATGATGATATGGCGGACATAATGTCGCAGGCTGCCTCCTGGCTGTTGCAGGCCAGCATCCCGACCGTGCGGATTTATAACGCCTTCACTGGGCAGCCAATCTACGACTCCTTCTAGTGAGCAGCGGTGCAGGCTGTGTTTCTTATTCCTGACCCACCAGCCTCCGGGACCAGCCACCCTCCAGCGGTTCCAGAAGTCAGCGACCCGACGGACCCGCGCTTTGACACACAGAACACAGAAACCCGTTTTCGTCGTTGTGGAAGTGACGCGCTCGATCAGGCCGGAAATTTCCTCGGTCGCGGGGTCTGCGTTCAGAGATTGCGGCATGTGTGGGAATTATTCCATTGAT
>QIAR01000101.1:0-406 GCA_003225595.1 Acidobacteriota bacterium
ATTCCACTCGTGTATGGGTCGAGGTTCGTCGAGATCAGAACTGCGCTGACCAATTGATTTCGATGTCCGTCCTTGCCAAACCAGATGCCATTCGGCAGCCGCCTAGCAGGCCCCTCGTGAAGCGATCCATCTGGCTCCTGAAATACGACGAAGCTTTCACTGCCGAAAAGGGCATTGTTGATGTCGATCTCGTCGCAATGGTCGCTGATTACGTTCACCGCCACCAGAAGCGGCAGCGGGAGCGTGCCGTATTTCTTCGCCTTGGACTCTATCGAATCGCGAATGTCTTGATCGGGTGCGATGAAGCCCGCTCCCCCCATGTTGATTCCAATTGGCCGCGCATCCGGCGAGGCTTGTGCCGACTTTGGAATCGGCCTAAACGTCAATGTCAGCCCATCACACGACC
>QIAR01000101.1:501-7660 GCA_003225595.1 Acidobacteriota bacterium
CCGGACTGGGATAGCCGAGTTCGGCGTACCCCTGTGTTGCACTTCCAAGAAATATTCCGGCGTTTCCATTTTGTTGATGAGGTCTAATACCTCTGCCAAGCGTGCATCGGCTCCGGCCTCCACCGATGACGGCAATCCCGCCATAACTCCTTCCAGATAGAACTGTGGTGTTGTGCCGCTCTTCACCCGTGGTTCGATTCCTTCCCGGCCGAAGCGAAACGAGACCTGCTAGGCCGGTTGAAGTCGCCTATCGACTCACAACACAGAGCCGCGTTCTGGGAAGTTTATTTGCATGAATTGTTTTCCGGTCTCGGGTACACGCTGGAGCCTCACCCAACGATTCCCGATTCTCAAAAGCATCCTGATTTCTTGCAGGATGTCGCGGACGGCGGCAATGGGCCGTCGTGAAGAGGAGTTGTAGTAAGAGTAGATGGGCTCGCGGTAGCTCTTGGGACGTGTCTCAGTCCTTTCGATCTCATCAAATAGCTTCAGGGGTGGAGCATCGGGCATCGGCTTACCGCTCACATCGCCGCTCCTTCACATGCCACCACGCATCCATCCCGAAAGTATTTCCGTTCCGTGAGACGAGCCTCACGCCATCCCTGTCGGAGTAAAGCAGCGATCTGAACCCGTCCCATTTAATCTCGAAAGTCCAGTCTGGGTGCGAGAATGGCGCACGGACGCGGCTGAGCGACATTGGCTGGAAACGCGGGAGAGACACTAAGACCAGTATAGCCGATCGCCGATTCGAGCCTTTTGCGGTGTGCGGCAAGGACAGGTCGAGACTGGAGAGAGGAATATTCCTGCGGAGCTTTAGCTTCCCAGTTCCGGTAGTCGGATTACTGGAGACTCAGGGCGGCAACAGACGCCATACCGCTGCCAGAGCCTAAACCATGGGCTGTGGGCTTGCGTCACATCGTGTCTTCGATTCGCAGCCGAAATGTCGCTTGGGCTCAGGGGTCTGGTGTCCGGCACCGCGAAGATGCGCTCTAACCGCTCGATTTCGGCAATGATCTGCTCAACATCCATCCGTGCACCAGTATAGCTAACCAACCTTGCAGCCGAGCAGCGCGAGCAAGCATCGTACCTGCACCATGCCAACACGCAAGAAGGCCAAGGCAGAACCCGAGATGCTCAAAGGCTGGCAGCAGATCGCCACATTCCTTGGGCAGCCAGTCTCCGTCGCGCAACGCTGGGCGCATTCTGAAATGCCCGTGGAAAAACGCGGACGTTACCGGGCGTATTTATCCGCGATTTGGTCGTAGCTTTGGCGGATCGCTTTTGTTCGCTCGTCGCTCATAGGAGGAAATTCCGGAGAGCATCACTCACTGCGAGCCAAATCGAAGAATTTCTTGATCTCCGGCCAGTATTTTCGCGTGACGTACTCCGTGCTGATGTGTCCGCCGCGCTTCAGCGTCGTGAGTTTGACACCTGTGATCTCGGCAAATCTCTTGCTTCGCTCATAAGGCAGGTTCGGATCATCTTTGACGTGGAACATCAGCACCTTAGAAGGATTGATTTCGTTTTTCTGGTGCCACGGGTTGTAGAAGGTGCCGCCCCGAAGCTTCGCCCAATTCGCATCAGAAATCCGGTATCCATTTCCAAAGGCTTCACGGATGTACTCGGCGTAGTTCTCTTTCGAAGTTTCCGCCTTCTCACCCTTATCCAGAACGCCCCAGTCCACAACCGGGCAGTTTGCGACAACCCGCTTAACTCGTGGATCAAGCGATAACAGGATTGCCGCCGCACCGCCGAAGCTTCCGCCAATGACAAAGACTTGATCCGGTGCCAGCCGGAAGCGACGACCGAATGCAATTTCCTCAAGCTCAGTCGGCAACTCGTCGAGGATGTCGAGAATGTCTCGATGTGGCGATTTCTCCAGAAACTCCCCGCCGCTCTCCCATGCTCCGCGATACCGTGGATAAATAATCCAAAAGCCCTTGCCAGCGATAAATCCCGCCAACGGTTGCTTACCAGGAATCGAAGGCATGCCATCGCACAGAATGATGAGCTTTTGGTTCTTGCGGGGTGCGCGGGAGGCAGAAATTCCGCGACGATTTCTTTCTTGAATCGCGTTCTGAACATGTCCGGCATTATCTCTTATGTAGCGCGACCGCGAAGTTAACGGGAAGCAACGGTGCTGGCGGCCGACCGCCGCAATCGCTCCTCGATGCAACTGCGTCGCTGCGAATCAGGGATTTGGCGGCTGAAGCCAGCTCGCAATCTAGTCTAGCTTCGACAGCGCCGAGGACATGGCTCAGAGCACGTGGCAAACCTCTCCGAACTCAAGGCGCGGGGCACGCGGGCGCACAGATGCCGGGTCGCCATAGCCAATGTTGCATAGGAAGTTGGATTTGATCGTTCCCGGCACGTATTCCTCGCACATTTCCTCGCGCTCCACGCCAGCCCCGAAAAACTCCTCATCAACCTTGGCATTATCAAATCCCGACATCGGGCCGCAGTCCAGCCCGAGGGCGCGGGCAGCGATAATCAGGTATGCGCCCTGCAATGTGCTGTTCCGCTTTGCCGTGACTTCTGCCAGTTCCGGGTTGTTCGCAAACAAGTCTCGAAAGCCCGGATTGTGAGGAGCGAGCTTCGGCAGCTTCTCGTAGAAACGAAGGTCATAAGCGACAATCACCGTGACAGGCGCGGCCATTGTCTTCTGCACATTACCGGGCGCTAGTGCTGGACGCAGTCGCTCTTTTGCCGCCTTCGTCCTCAGCAACAGGAACCGGGCGGGGCTTCCGTTGGCGCTAGTCGGCCCCCACTTCATCAGGTCGTAAAGCTCATGAAGGGTCTCGTCTGAAACAGGCTTATCCAGCCAGCCGTTGTAGGTTCGAGCCGTGCGAAAAATGGCATCAAGAGCATCATCGTTCAGGCGATGACGCAGGGTCGGCGTCTCTAGTTGGCTCACGATGCAGTTCCTCAGGGCTCTTTGATGACGTTCAACCACCTGTGGGTTCTTTAAGCATAGTAGCGCAGCATGCCGGGACAGGCGGCCCACTCCACCACATCAGTGACGATGAAGTCCTGAGTCTTCTCAGCCTGGTTGTGAATCTTCCGCGACGTGAAACCATCCAAATCACGCATACTTTCGAAAGCTGTTGAGGTGAGAGGAAAGGAAGATCGATGATCAACATTGAGCGTTGCGCGGGAACAAGCGAATGTGAACAGCCACCTCCTTTCCGATGCGAGCCTCGTCGTCGTTGACCTGCTCAGGAACAGCCTTGAAGCTGAAAAATTGGCTGACCACGTCGAAGCTAGGGGGAAAAAGCTAGAGATGATCTTCGTTACTCACGGGCATCTCACCGCAAGACCTGCCGCTGAATCGGAACGCACCATCGAACTTTGACGTTGTCGATTAGAAACTGCACCATCTTGCGCAATACATATTTCAGTTTAGAATCGTCCGGCAAAATCGGCAGGTTCACTCCGTCCAGTTGGACATTCTCTAGCGCGGCGGAATCCCGTACCACGAGAGGAGTTCATTCAGCCTGCACTTGTAAACACGCGCCAGCGTGTACAGCCGATGAACGCTGGGAATTATCTTTTTCGTTTCGATGTCGTGCAATCGACTGGGCGGGATGACGAAGGCTGGGTTGCGAAGCTGCCGTGCCAAACTCAGACTGGCAGTGTGCACATCCCGGAGAGTGAGGTCGAAGCTCAGGCGACGAGCGCGGAGATGCTGCCCCGGTCTTGGTGAGTGCTTCGGCACTCCCATGCTACTGCACCTTACCGCATGTGAGTGCATGCCGGTAGCACTGGCAGTGCCGCGCCGAGGTACGCTCGATAGATGGTCTCAGTGGCTTCCCCTGTAGCCCGCGAGATGTATTTCACACGGCCACCATTAAACTTAAATTGGTTAGTATTGGTTGGTGGGCGTTCCGGTCTCGGTGTTGTTTGCACAGACGCGCAAAGCTCCAAGTGTCAACGCACGCTTAGCCGACATTGTTTTCAGGGAATACTCGAACTCGACACCACAGTCACAACAGACCTGATAGGTTCTGTGGCGGATCGTGAACACGCGGCTGAGCGCCTTGTGATGGCAGCCAAACAGGTAATCGGCAACAGTTCCGACGAAGTGAATCATGGCTTCCGCCCTGGGGTGACGACTACAGATGTAGGTCCACCCTTTGGGTAAATGGCACTCGGGTGTTAATCCCGAAGCACTGGTGGGCTAGGCGAAATGCTTAAGAGCCTGTCGTCTTCGCCCGGTGTGAATCTCAGCGAGTGTCGTTTTCAGCGTCTTCCCGTTTATGGCCCGTCGGGATAGGAACATGCTGGACCTGACCTCGTGTACTGAACGGAGGGCGGCTGGTCCGAATCCTAATACGGAGAATCTGGCTGATCGCTTCGGCTTCGCGGTACCGTTCGGGCGCGAGTGTCTCGACCACCTTGATCGGGTCTTTCCGGTCTAGCTTGGTTTTTAGGTCTTCGGTAGAAACGGTGCGTCCCATTCTGACCTCCTTGAGAATCGGTTTATGCTGGGAGCGGCTCAGCCGTAACGTGGCCTGCGGTTTTAGGCACGAACGGTTCGAGCAGCGATTTGAACTGAGTGCTCAAGTGCAGTTCTTTGCTCTCCTGCTCAAACAGCCCACGTGGATCGGCGGCGGTTTTCAGTGCGTAGCGCAGGTATGACAGACGCATTAGCCAGATAGCATGCCCGAGGTCTTCCTCGCTGCGGCTGCGGACACGAAATGTAATCCAGCCTGAGTTGGGAACCCAGCGGTGCTCCTCGGCAAGACCCTCTGCCAAGAGCACATCGTGAACTGATCGCGGAAACGGAATGTCAACGATCCCGCCAGCATGTATGTGCCCGACTTCTGCACTTCCGAAACGGAATTCCTTGCCTCCGAATCGGTGAGGATGAACCGATATGTGGGGCCACGCTGTGACTTCGTCTTCAAGCTTCTTCAGGTGCTTCATCGTCTCAAACTCCCTTGGCTTCTCTTTTCGATGACTGAACGTGACCGCTCGATTCAGCGACCACACTTCGGCTTTACTCATCCAAAAAAGGTCACTCCAATAAGGAGGGGTGATATTTCTCATGGTTTTCAAAGCTGCGGATTCTGCAAAGGGTCTCGACCTACCCGCTGCGCCGAAGGAGAAACTATGACTCGCGAAGCCAGAATGATGTCCGGGATCATTCTCGTCACGGTGCCGACGATTCAGTATGGTGGATATTTTCTGCTGACCTCTTTGATGAACAAGGGCAGCGGATACATGGACAACCCGCTGCGCCAGAATTTCTTCCGCGCCGGCCACGCCCACGCGGGCGTTATCGTAATCCTGTCTCTGATTTGTCAGATGCTCGCGGATGCGGCAGTTCTTCCAACACCTTTGTTGTGGTTCGTTCGAATCGGAGTGCCGCTCTCGGCGATCCTCATTTCGGCGGGGTTCTTCTTCTCGGTGCTGCCGCCGACTGCTACTCAGGCGAGCGGAGCCGTCTGTCTTATCTATGCCGGGGCAACAATTCTCGCCATCGCGGTGGTCACGGTCGGCATCGGCTTGCTCAGGGCTCCGCATACGGCCTAGATCGTTCGGGCTCACAACTGCCGGACGGAAAGGTTTCTTCGGTCGGCTTGGCGGAACGCGGGAGGTCTGGAGTTACGGGGTGACCCATGACGAAACAAGAATTCAAGGCGATGTTGGACACACTCGCAGCAGACTGGGAACAGAAGAAGTACGACCATGCCGCGAGTTTCTTTGCAGTGGATGTCAAGTATGGCGATCCGATCCGCTATCAATTCACAAGTCGTCCAGAACTGCTCGCCTTTTTCCGAAACGATGAAGGCTACGATCAACGAACCGTTTGGCACACAGTTCTATTCGATCAGGAGCTACAGATTGGCGTTGTGGAGTACACGTATGAGGGCACGCACCGCTACCATGGTATGGTGCTGATTAGGATTTCGGGAAAAGAAATCACGCATTGGCGGGAATACCAGCACATCTCGCCTCTGGCGTGGGAAGAGTTCGTGGGTGTAACTAAGTTCTGAGCGGGATCGCAGTACGAAATTCGATGTGTGGTCAACTGGGCTGATATTTTGACTTTCAATCAAAGACTGCACCTTCAGGAGCCCAGCCTCGGACTCCTAGCTATTTTGCTCCATTCTGTCCAAGACGATTTGCTCCTCTGAGACAAAGTAGGCAACTTTCCTGTGGTCAACGAAGTTCGCCTCGTTTTCAGTTGACGCTTTCCATTCAGGCGATTGGCGAGCCGCCAGCAAAGCCTCCACATCATCAAACCAGAGTTCCGCCATGCCGTCGTAATCAGGTACGTGTTTGTCTCCGGGGACGATCAGGCGGTGGCTCTGTACCAATCTGCGGAGTTGAGGAATCCGAGCACCGATAGGGCCGTGGATATCTTTCCAGTAACGAAAGAATTCCTCATCCGTCAAGCCCGCCTTCTTGGTAATGCAATAAACAAGTTTGATCATAATCACCTTGCGGCTCCAAAGATGACGCCGAAAGTGGTGCGAAGTGCCGTGTCGTACCACTTCAATTATTGGGCGTACCATTGGACATGAGCAGAATACATCCAGAATGCCCCGGCTCAGACCCTTCTGATCGGTCGGTACCTGCCGATGTCCTCCTTCGACAAGAGCCAGACGAGGAAGAAGACGAAGAGGAAGACGAAGGGGACGGCAAAGAAAATGACGATGATGACGACGAAGACGACGACGGCTACTCGGAGTGAGCGTGCCCTTATTTAGTTCAGTGGGTGAAGGATGAAGCGTGAACATTTCGTCAAGGTAGTCGAGGAGGCGCTCGACACGCTCCCACAGGAATTTCGCAGTCGCATTCGTAACGTTGCGGTTCTGGTAGAGGATATGCCGCCGAACCAGCCATCAGCGCAGTCGGGGCAGCAAAGGCGGCTGCTTCTGGGTCTCTTCCACGGCGTGCCCACGACCAAGAAGAGCATATTTGACCTACCGACGGGACCCGATCACATCGTGCTTTATCAGAAGAATATTGAAGCAGTCTGCTCCAGCGAGGCCGAAGTCCGCGAACAAATCCGCCTGACGGTCATCCATGAACTGGGCCACTATTTCGGGATGGATGAGAATCAACTGAAGGATGTTTAGCTAAAAAATGGCTGGACTAGGCTCAGTGGTAAGATGGCGCCTTTCCCTTCTGACAAGTCCTGCGTATGAGA